>JBEEPA010000332.1:0-3509 GCA_041191385.1 Bacteroidota bacterium
AATTATTTACAACAAACGTCCGAGATTTACGCACATTAGAGTACGAACTTACGACAAATTAAATTGCCAAGAGTACGAGTTTAACAGTGATTATCTGCTGAACTTACGGTATAAAATAAGGAAAATCTATAATATTTTTAGACTACTCTAAACATTAAAAAGAACCCTTCAAACCAAATAAAATTTGGCTCAAACGACCCTCAACATTTTTTCCCTTTTTCATTTTTAAATTTATAAAAAAATATTTTTTCTTTTACTAGTAGATTTATATAATTTATATTAATATATATAAATGAGTCCGAGATTTACGCACATTAAAAATATAACCGACTAATAATCGAACAAATACAACAATTGAATACGTCCGAGATTTACGCACATTAGAACTAACTATCACTAAACGTCCGAGATTTACGCACATTAGCAAACTAAACGTCCGAGATTTACGCACATTAGCAAACTAAACGTCCGAGATTTACGCACATTAGCAAACCAAACGTCCGAGATTTACGCACATTAGCAAACCAAACGTCCGAGATTTACGCACATTAGAAATTTGATTTGAGCAAAAATATACCTAAACGTCCGAGATTTACGCACATTAAATTTAAATATCTAAAATTTATACAAAGGTATCAACTTGGTAATACCAATATATCTTACTGTATTTTCAAATATTTTTGAACCATTAATTGAAGCCAATAAATTAGAATCAATAATTGCATTATTGAAAAATTGACCTGACAAAATCCCTAAAAAGTATTTTTTACAATCTCCACTAAGAATAATCTCATCTAAATTTTTTAATTCTTTAGATTTCGCATATTCTAAAACTCTCAATCTAATATTAATAATTTTCTTAGCTATCTCCCTATCCTCAATTTTAATAAATTTAAATATAGGTTGGTATTTATCCCAAGTTAGGACAAAAAAAGTATCAATTTCTAAAACCTTATTTAATTTTTTAATTAGATCAACTTTGTTTTTTCGATTTGCACCTTCATTATTCAAATCTCTTTTAATATTTGCAACAAGGATTAAATCATCAAATCTTGGTTTACCTTCTTCATTTTTATTTAAACAAGTTTCACTTAATTCCAAAAGATATAAATATAAACTAGCTACAGAATGGTCAGCAGATAGCAAAGATTTGACAATTTTACTTGCTGGTACAATATGAAATATCTTTTTTAACCCTATTGAAAATTCTTCTGAATGTTTATATACTAAACTTTCTCTTTTTGCCCCCTTTTTACCTTGAATTTTATATGAACTTTTTTCTAGTGTATTTAAAATATAAAAATTTTGATACCTTATAAAATCTTCTCCATGAAATCCTACTCCTGTCCTTGTTAATGTTACTGGCTTTTTTAACAAAAAGAATATATCTAACCAAACATTATCAAATAAAGTATTTGCTAATTTATGAGATTCATATTCATCATAAAAATCGTTAACCAATTTTTTAAATTCATCAAAAGATTTCTTAAAACTACTACTACTATTGTTAGATGATTTAGTTAAAAATGAATTAATTACTGAATCTTTACCATTAATTATAATTGACTTAGCATCAGCATCACTATAACCAACAGCAACAAGATATATTAATATTTTTGATGTGTATTCTTTAAACTGTTCCATATCCCACAAAGGAACTTTTTTGCGTAAATTACCTGTATGGTACTTTTGATTTTCGGGCAAAAACGAATTCAAAATATCTGCCATTATTTTTTCATCAATTCTGCTATAATCCAACAAATCCTTATTATAATTCATACAAATACAGAAATATGCCAATAATGCTAAGTGAGATTTATGACCATAAACATTAAAAGAATCTATATTAAATGAAATTCTTCTATCTGTTTTTAAATATGAATTTATTGGATTAAATACATCTGGCAATTTGTTCTCCAACTCTTTTTTAATATCAATTTCCATAACTAACTACACAAACTTTAAATTATACTTTTGATAAAATTGAAACACATACAACCCTAAGAAATTAGCGAGAATAGTATATTCATACTGCTCTGCCGAACCCTTGAAAATTTCATCTAGTCTTTTATCTTCAATTCCTAAATGCCTTTTCCAAATACCTTTTTTTGCATCAGACAATTTTTGCTCAACATCTTCTTTAAGCAAAAAGCAATATTTCATATCCATTTATTTTTTTGTTTGATACTTTTCAAATTTCAGAACTTCAATTATTAGTTCATCATACTTTAAACTTAAAAATTCCGCAATTTTTTGTATATATCGCAATCTCAAATTTGATATATCACTTAAATTAGCATCATAAGACACTTTATTCCAACCCATGAATTTCATAAAATCACGTTTACTAATGTTTTTTTCTGAAAGATTATTTTCTACATAAATTTTAAATGTAAACAAACCATTTCCATAAATATCACTCTCTTCCATATTAATCAACTACATTATTTTTATAAATTTCTAAACAAATATCCTCTATCTCTTCCAAAGAATGCGAAGGAAATTGACTATGTAAATTTAATGTAAATTCTTTAAAATAAGACATATTAGTTTTTTTGTCAGCGAATTTTTGAGCATCTAATTCAAATTTAAATAATGTTGAAACCTTATCTTTGTCAGAAAAGTAATTATGCTGCTGCATATATATTTTTTTAGCTTCAGCAATTTCATCTTCAGACCATTCGGATTTTACATCATCCATTATTTGAACATTCAAAACTTGTAATTCAGCATTTATTTGAAATATTCTATTCTGTAAGCGTTGTCTTTCAGATTCTAAGGTCTCTTTTTGTTCCAGGGCGAATTTTATTTTTTTTCCAATTCCTCCAGATAAGAATTTTAAGTATTTCATAATGATTTAAATTAAATTAAACAACATTTTAAACATTTCCAACAACGCTTGTACAAACTCAATAACAGCTTCTTTATCGAAACTAATAATTTCATAAGCTAATGTTAAAAAAGGGAATATATGAGCATTCATTTGCTCTTGTGTTTGTAGTAATATTTCTCTCATAAGATTTCTGATTTAAGACAATAAAAAAGCCTTAGCTATTTGCCAAGGCTTGTAATTCTTTTAAGAAAAGGGAAAAGAAGTATCTATTGCTAGTTTTTACATTTTTTTAATTCTGCATTTAGAGAATCATTAGTTTTTTGAAGCTTATAAGTCCATTGTCCGAAATTGTCAAACTTCTTATTCAGTTGTTGATATTTAAGTTCATAAAACCTATACTTTACATAATGATTCAAACTTAAAGAAGCAAAAATAAACGCTGTAATTACTGGCAAGAATTTCCAAATATAACCTCCGATAACATTAATATTAAATTTCATTATTTACTCTTTATTATATTTAGATAAATTAATAGTTGACTTTTCAAATATAGTACCATTTTGAGAATTTTTCAATACTCTATTTATCAACATTTTATTGTTGAGGTATTTTAAAAACCACTTTACAAATAATACTACAAGTATAACAAAGCAAAATATATAAAAAGCTTGAGTAT
>JBEEPA010000333.1:0-14350 GCA_041191385.1 Bacteroidota bacterium
CAGGGAAAGTAATTTGTTTTGTAACATCTAAAATTGTTAATTCTGCCGTAACATTACCGTTTTCAACAGATTTTACAACGATTTTTGAAGTAGGGAAAGTTGCAACTTTAAAGAAATCATCACTTTTTAAATGTCCAACTAACTTTTCAGCATATTCAACATTACTTGCATCTTCTTCTTTAATTGTGTTCATGTCGATAACAATTTCACCCATTACAACTGCACCATCTGCTACATGTACTTCACCAGATTGAACAGCAATTGAACCATGGTGACCATCACCAACAATTTTGCTACCTGCCCATTTTACGGATGATGCTGCTGCATCAATTTTGTAAGCTACATGAGCACCTTGCTCACCACCTTCTGTTGCTTCTACATCTTGTGCTTCTACTGTATCGTTAGATCCACCACATGATGCTAATAATGCTACTACTGCTAAACTTAAAAATAATTTTTTCATTGTTTGTTGTTTTTAAAATTAATGCTGCAAATCTATGTTAAACCAATTGATGTTGCAACAAATAAATATTTATATTATGTTAAAATTTTATTAATTTGCCAAAATTCTTACTTCAAAATCAATGGTATCTTTAATTGTTTGATCCTTTAATAAATCAAAAAAGCTACCCGATCCATAAACTATTCCCCAATCTGTTCTGTTGATAGAAAACTTTGCGTTTACCTCTGTTCCTCCATTATTAACAGCTGCATCAAAAGTAATTTCATTTGTTTTATCCAAAATGGTTAAATCAGCAGTTACCTTATTACCTGTAATATTTTTAACCACAATTGTTGAAGTTGGAAATTTTTGTGTTTTAAAAAAGTCATCACTTTTTAAATGTCCAATTAATTGTGCAGCGTACTCAGGGCTTCCTGCGCCAACTTCTTGCATTGTATCCATGTCGATAACAATTTTAGCTGCCGAAACAGCACCATTATTTACATGAATTTCGCCTTCTTTAACTTGAATTGTTCCTTTGTGGCCATTCCCAATAATTTTATCGCCTGCCCATTTGATTACAGATTTTTCTGTGTTTACTTTTAAAATTGTTGCGCTCATATTTTTTATGTTTTAAATGATGATTCAAAAGTATGTTAAAACAATTAATGTTGCAACAAATGTTTAAATTTATATTCTTAATAAAAGTTAACACAAAAAATCTATTCATAAAATCAAGATAAATTTGAAACATGTATATAGATGAATTTAGAGACTATTGTTTAAGTAAAAAGGAAGTAACTGAGGAATTGCCTTTTGATGAAAACACACTTGTATTTAAAGTTGCAGGAAAAATATTTGCAATAACAGATATTGATAAATTTGAATCTATCAACTTAAAATGCGATCCCGAAAAAGCCGAAGATTTACGTGCAAGATACAATGCTATACAACCTGGTTACCACATGAATAAAAAACACTGGAATACCGTTGTAAACCATAGTGATGTTAATGATAAATTGCTAAAACAAATGATTGACGAATCCTATAATTTAGTTATCCAAGGCTTACCAAAAAAAACTAAACTAGAGCTGGGATTATTTTAACAAAATATTAAGTAATTAATAATTATTTCCTAGCACTTTAATTTTACCATCTTCCAACAAATATCTCATTTTTTCGCAAAACAAAAATTGGTATTTTAAAATCCCCATACAAAACCAAAGCATCCAATTGCTTAATTACTGGAACAACAACGAAATTAACGAACTACTTTTTTTAAATTAAACTTAATAATAGTAGAAATTTAAAAGCCTTAATTGGCCGTATTGGATAGTGATAACGACATCATATCTACGATAGTAGAAATTTAAAAGCCTTAATTGGTCGGCTTGGAATTAGGTTGGAATAGCTATCTACAATAGTAGAAATTTAAAAGCCTTAATTGGCATTTTGAAAGAAGAAAGGCTCATGCAAATCTACAATAGTAGAAATTTAAAAGCCTTAATTGGCGAGTAGCCAAGTCGGAGAGGCGTTCTCATCTACAATAGTAGAAATTTAAAAGCCTTAATTGGCAATACTTTTTTCCTTTACGCCAAACTAATCTACAATAGTAGAAATTTAAAAGCCTTAATTGGCAATTTTGGTAACTCTAAGTTCTGCATATCTACAATAGTAGAAATTTAAAAGCCTTAATTGGCGTTTTTTTAAATGGGTTGGTTAATTTAAATCTACAATAGTAGAAATTTAAAAGCCTTAATTGGCCGATGAGTTACTAATTATCCCACAAAAATCTACAATAGTAGAAATTTAAAAGCCTTAATTGGCAATTAAATAGCTGTTTGATAACTGATTATCTACAATAGTAGAAATTTAAAAGCCTTAATTGGCTGTAAAGTTTCTAGAATATGGATAACTATCTACAATAGTAGAAATTTAAAAGCCTTAATTGGCAGAAGTGTAAACACGCAAAACAATTTATATCTACAATAGTAGAAATTTAAAAGCCTTAATTGGCGCAGAGGAAGCTAAATTAATGACTGAAATCTACAATAGTAGAAATTTAAAAGCCTTAATTGGCTTCGTAGGTTTGCCCTAAAACTACATTATCTACAATAGTAGAAATTTAAAAGCCTTAATTGGCTTTCTTCAACAACCTTTAAGGCGTTTATTTATCTACAATAGTAGAAATTTAAAAGCCTTAATTGGCTCGTGGGGTTGTTTACATCATGCAATATCTACAATAGTAGAAATTTAAAAGCCTTAATTGGCCCAATCCGTTAATGGCAAACCCCGAACTAAAATCTACAATAGTAGAAATTTAAAAGCCTTAATTGGCAAGAAATACATCCATTTAATTGACTTGATCTACAATAGTAGAAATTTAAAAGCCTTAATTGGCCTCTATTAACCACCCAAAAGCGCCGAATCTACAATAGTAGAAATTTAAAAGCCTTAATTGGCAATATAATACCACCACTTTATTATGCAATCTACAATAGTAGAAATTTAAAAGCCTTAATTGGCTTTGAATTAACTAGTCCGGTGCTTAACGGATCTACAATAGTAGAAATTTAAAAGCCTTAATTGGCAGGTTTGCAACGGTGGTAGCTGTTCAGATCTACAATAGTAGAAATTTAAAAGCCTTAATTGGCGTTTCCACCTCCACAACATCCCCAGTTTATCTACAATAGTAGAAATTTAAAAGCCTTAATTGGCTTAGGCTCTGTAATATCCAAATCCGTAAAATCTACAATAGTAGAAATTTAAAAGCCTTAATTGGCTCCCATTCTTTACGTTCCCAGCTTTCATCTACAATAGTAGAAATTTAAAAGCCTTAATTGGCCTCAATAATTAAATCGTACGCTCTATCATATCTACAATAGTAGAAATTTAAAAGCCTTAATTGGCCAATCTTCATTATTATCGAGCCATTTCCATCTACAATAGTAGAAATTTAAAAGCCTTAATTGGCAGAGCAATGTTGAAATAGATGGTAGGATCTACAATAGTAGAAATTTAAAAGCCTTAATTGGCATATACAGGAAGCTGTAAAACCTTTACTATCTACAATAGTAGAAATTTAAAAGCCTTAATTGGCTAGAAAAGAAAAAATAAAATCAATAACATCTACAATAGTAGAAATTTAAAAGCCTTAATTGGCATTTCAAACTCCTCCGCCTTAGTACCAGATCTACAATAGTAGAAATTTAAAAGCCTTAATTGGCTTTACAAAGCTACGGCAAAAACAATGATATCTACAATAGTAGAAATTTAAAAGCCTTAATTGGCTCTAGTGAGTACAAAAGTACAATAAAAGTGTTTGAAATCAAGGAGTTTGGAAAATAATTTTGAAATAATTTACCCTCCCCTTTTTTATAAAAAATTGACACTAAGTTTTTAATTACTTGATAATAAAAGTTTTAGAAAATAAAATTTGATTTTATAATATTTAAACAGGCTAAGGTTTGCTATATAAAAATCAAATCTTTGTCGATTAAGCCCGCGCTTCCGTATCTAACGGTATCATCATGATTGGCTTTAAACAAATAAATGCTGTCGCCTGGTTCAAATTGTTTTTTAAATTTTTGTTCAATCTGGCTTTGAACTATATCTAAAATACGTTTAGAATTTTGGATTTCAAATACCGAAAACTGAACTCTTACTCCATATTTCTCTAAAAATTTAGAAAATCGAGTACGTGTTTTATTGTTGGTAATATCGTAAGTTATTATAATTACATTTTGCATAAATAGTGGTTTTAGTAGTTAAAATCGGGATAATTTTCTATACTTTTTCGTCCCATAAAACAACGATAATATTGTTGAATGTATTGGTAAATAGTGGATTTATGCTGAATAATAGCCTCGAAAAAAGTTTGAGTATATACTTTACGTTTATCCGATTTTAGATAAAAAGCATTTTTATGTAACTCGAAATCCGTTGGTTTAAAAGTACCGTATTTTATAGCTTTACGAATTTGATGATCGATAATACACCTAAATGGTTCCATTAAATCGCAAATTAAACTTTTCCGCCTAAACCATAATTGATGATATACACCCATGTAGGGATCAAAACCAAATAAACGCGTATTACACTCGATATAATTAAATAACATGGTATAGCCAATATCCAATATAGCGTTTAAAGTATCCGTTTTAACTCTTGGAAACCTTCCTTTCCAATCGGTAAACTCAAAATAAGCTCCAAAAAATAATTTAGCATTTTTACCCTCAATACCCATTAATTCTCTGTAATCGTTTACTAATGTAATAGCATTTAAACTATTATTTAACTGCTTTACAGCAAGAGTTACTGCATCGGATTTTTCGCGAGTTTTTTTTAGCAATTCCAACTGATTATTAGTTTTGTTAGCAATTAAGTGTTGTGCAATAGCTAAATTACCTTTAGTTTCTTCAAATTGTTTTTTACGCAATAAAAAATTAGCTTCTGCCATGTTTCCGAAATAAAAAACCGGACGAAAATTGGGTTTCATCACCACCAAAGGAATTCCGTTTTTGTTGCAATGCTCAATTAAAGCGGTAGTGATAGTGGTATGTCCAACAATTAATAATGCCATAATTTTAGGGAACGGCAATTTGGTAATTGCCTTATTGGTTTTGGTGTCCTCCAACAATAATCTACCTGCCGAAACCTTTAAACTTTGGTGTTCCATACCATTAATCACAAACAAACTACGGTTTTGTATATCTTTATGCGTAAACATGGTCCAAATCGGTTTTATCGCAAAGTGCAGCGTAAATACAACGTTTGCACTTTTCGGGATTAACATTTATTTTTTGTTCAAAATCAAATCGAGCAATTTTTTTGATATGATTTTTTAATTCGATTATTTCCTCTGGTTTAGGTTTGGCAATCGAAATGCGTTGATTGTTGGAGATTGAATGAAAATACAATTCTTTTACTTCATATCCCATTTCCTCCATTGCCAAAAACTGTGTCCAAATTTGATAATAATAACCCCTATAAATAGTAGTGAGTTTATACTTGCGTTCCACTAAAATTTTATCGTTTACAAAATATTGATCAATTTTGCCATACATCCCTAACATATTGGATATTACATAAATTCCATTTAAAACTTTTTTAGATTGCTTGGTAGGATTTTTATCTACCCTATCGTGTGCTTCTTTACCTTTTTGTTGAGGTAAAGCACTAAAAGTTTCCTCCTTATTGTTATCAAAAACCTGATGTAAATACACGGAATACGGACAAAAAACAAAATCATTTAAATAAGAAATAGGCATAAAAAATTCCATAGGCTATAGTTTTATCAATATGTCAAAGAGCGATTTTATATTTTGTAAAGTATTATTTTTTTAACCTCATTTTTGTGCGATAAAAATAGCTTGTCAAATTATTTTTTTCTTTTTACTTTAAGTTCTATTTGTTTTAAACTATCCAGATAGGCTTTTTCCACGTCACTTAAAGTTTTAGTTTGGTACTTCCTAAATTCCAATTTAGCTTTTTCTTCTGCCTGAATTTGACTAATTTTTCCTGCGTTAGATAAAACTTTACGTCCTGTAGATTGCATAATTTTATCCAACTCTTCAATATAATCTATCATTCTCATTGATTTTTGTTCAATGGCATTAATCTCTGCCAAATCGAAGTAAGCCGACACCAAATTATTTAGCACTTTTAATTCTTCCACTCGCAAATAATTTTTAGCAATTAGGGCTTCCGCCTGAGTAGGCTGTGTTCCTTTAAAATTGCTTAAGCCTGCAAAAGGTTTGTCGGAATCTACTCTAAAATAAATCACTTCGGCGGCAGTTTGTCCATGCGCAGCAAAATGTAATTTGTTTTGCACTATTTTAAAAAACGTAACACTTTCTTCCGCCTTGGGATTATAATCAACAGCTGTAGCATATAAATCTAACACCTGACGATACATTACCTTTTCACTACTTCTAATATCTCGAATAGTATCTAAAAGTTCTTTCCAATAATTTCCGCCACCTAGATTTTTCAAACGTTCACTATCAACCGTAAATCCTTTTTTAATGTATTCTTTTAATCTTTCGGTTGCCCAAATCCTAAAAGTGGTTGCGGTTTTCGAATTTATTCGGTAGCCTAGAGAAATAATCATGTCCAAATTATAAAACGGCAATTCACGTGAAACTTGTCTATTTCCTTCGGTGTGAACTTGTCGGAATTTCCGACAAGTTGCTAATTCATTTAGCTCTCCTTCAGAATAAATATTCTTGATATGCTCAACAACATTCGTACGAGAAGACTGAAACAATTCAGCTATTTGCTGCTGGCTCAGCCAAATATTCTCATCTTGCAGCTTCACCTCTATTTTAGGTGTATTATCACTAGTTTGATAGATAATTATTTCGTTCATTTCACTACTTTTAGGATTGTACAAAATTTAACCAATATTTATTGCTTTTTCTTTGATTTTTTTGATGAAAATGTTTTCAATTCACTTTGCCATTTTTCTTTGTCAGACAACCATAAATCCCACTCTTTATCAGATATAAACAAATCTAAATCTGTACCTTTTTCAAATTTTGGTTTTCCATCCTTTACCCATTGATGTATGTGGTTATACATTACAATTCCTTTACGAGCAATATTGTAAGCACCATTAGCATCAGCATCTTTTGGTAACTTTGGATTTTCTTGCTTTTCGTATAAACGTGAATCAAAATGATTGCCTTGTTCGTCCCTTGCAGGTGAAAGTAAAAAGTTATCACTCTGTCCTTTTGAAACATCTCCCGAGTTACGAATTTGTTGTATTGTATCAATTACAAATCTTAATGTTTCCCATGCCGTATGCTCATTAATTTTTGGCAACTCCTTTCCTTCCTCTATTTGTTTTTTTAAGGATTTTGATTTGTCAAAGTTAACAAACAATTGATCTAATAAAGTTTTTAAATCTATAGCTTCAATAATAAATTCATTTTTATCCTTTCCTCTTTTTGCACGATAACGTTCTAAAGATTTACCATTTTTACCAGACCACAAAGTCCATGTTTTTTGTGTGTTTTCATCCTTGTACTCGAAAAAGTAATCGCCATTTTCATCAACACCAATCTTATCAAAGATTTTAAGAATTTCATTTTTAATCGCCTCTTCACTTCCTTTTTTTAAATAAATGGTTTTTCGCCATCCTGTAACGGGGTCGGTTACGGAAGTGTAATTAGCACGACAGTATAACATTACGCCTACTTGCTTTCTATTTTCAATATCTCCAAAATTACTTACGAGTGGAGTTAATTGTAGTGCCTTAGTAACAGAACCTATCTCTCCATTATTTGCATTTTTATCTACCAAATAATTTAACTTTTTAGCCAATGCTAATTCAAATTTTTGATAGACACTTTGCTCAAATTTTTGCCTGCTGCGTTTGAAGCCTGTGTTCAAATCTTCCAAAACAATAAAAGTTGGCTTGAAGTTTCCGTTCTCATCTTTCATTTTTTGAATAACCTCATGAACAACCAATGAGATATAACCGTCTTTCAGATTGGCTATATTTCCTTTTTGCTGCCAGTTTTCTTGTTTTTTTCTTCGTAATTCTGCTGCATCATTTATTGCTTTTAGATAATCCTTTTTATTAATTATATCCAAATGATTTTGTTCAATAATTTCACCATTAGCATTTAACAATGAATAATAAATCAAATGCTTTTCACCACGGTCAATTCCGAGGAATTGAATGTCGGTTGTTTGTGTAAAATTATCGTTTACGATTTCACTTACTTCTCTTTTTTCATTTGATTTAAAGTTTAAAATTATTGGACAATGGAAAAGAAATTTATTAGCTGTAAATCTGCGATTAGATACAATAGGGTATTTAAATTTATCTTTTAACTCTTTGTAATGATGTCCCTCTTCCCTGCCATTATCAAACTTTGGTTTATATTCAATGCTCTTTTCCCTAAAAAAGATTTCAGCTCCTTGTGTGCCAAACTTATTTACTGCACTTTTAATAAATAGAGATTTCCAGTAATAGGAATGGATATTATCCTTTCCTCCTATGTTTTTCTCTTTGGAAAAATCTTTGTTGTAAATCTGAAATAAAAACACCTTTTCTTCTTCGACAAACCTCATAAGGTTTTTCCAAGAATTTTGTTCTTCTTTTATTTGATAACACGACACTTCTGTATCGTGATAAAAGTCTGAAATATCTTTATATTCAGCTGTTTCTTTCCATGCAAAATTATAATGCTTGTATGAATCATGATTTAAAAATCCTTGTTTAAAATAATCAATCACTTTTTTCAACGAATCATTATACTCCTGCTCATTCTTTTTTCGATACTCCGTTTTGAATTTACCTGTATCGTAAATTTCAATTATATCATTAATAGGTAAATTATATTTAGTTACAGCGGGCGCAAAATCATCACCCTTTGAACGAATAAAAAGTCTTGGAGTGTTTTTATTGTCAGGCTTTTGAAAATCTATGATGATTCTTTTTACAGTTTCTCCATTTACTTTTTTTAACTCAATTATATCCTCTTTTGATAATTTATAGTTTATTGTCAAGTAATATAGTCCATCTTTTTCAAAGATCAAGCCTGCTTTTGCATCAAAATCTTGCGATAGTCCATTTAAAAAGGAACTACTTTCAAAATTCAATTTCAACTTATTTTTTTTCGCATCATCTTGTGGTTTTTTTGTAAGATAATTCCTTACCACATCATACCAATCCAACCAATCAGCATCTTTTGTTCTAAGAATTGAATCTAACAGAACAGTTAGTTCAGGATTAATGTTATTCCCTTTTACCTTTCCTGCTTTTACTTCAAAATACTTAATAAGCCACAAAACATATTTTGCCGTATCTAACCATTCTTTTATAACTAAAACATTGTCTTTGTGTTTATAATCGGTGATTTTCAAAACAGCATCTGATTTACTTAAAAATTCAGTTGCTAAATCCTCTAAATCCGCACAAATTAAATTGATAACATTTTCACTTGGCGACAGCTTTTCATCTATTAAAGAACTCCTATCGCTCAAAATAGATTCCTTAAAAAACACTTTACTCCAACCTGTTTCTGTAGGTTGATTCAAAACTGAAAACAATCCTGATAATTCAACCGCATCGTATATTTTTAATTGTTCTTCTCTTTTTTTATCAAACGATGCAACAGAGCTAAGCAACTCTTTTTGAGCTTTATCTTTACTTCCTAATGTTGATTGAATACGGTCTTTTATTTCGTGCCAGTTGGCAAAATATTTATTTGAAACCTTATCGACTGCTGCTTTCGACCAATAAACACCATTCCAATCGGTATTGTTTTTTAACCAATCAATAAAACTATAAATTGTTACATCACTGTCATTGGTTGATTTTTGAAAATATTTTTTACTTGCTTCACTAATTAATTCAATGGTTTCTTGCAGATTCAAAGGACTATCCGAATATTCATTAGCCTTTTGTTGTTCTTCCTTGGTGTCAAATTTCAATTCAAAAAACAAAGCCTTTTTTTCGCCACAACCAATTTGTTTGTAAAGAGTTTTAAATGGTGGTAAATTTTTAAAAGATTTGTCATCTGCTTTTTTTGCCTGATTATACAGGTTTATAAGTAAATTATAGTGCCCAATAACTTTATTGTATCCCTCTATTTCTGCTTGTGCAAGGCAATAAGGAAACCTTTCTATTTTAAAACAGTCCTCAACAATTGCTTTAGCTTCAATCATTGTGTTGGTTTGCGCATCTTTTATTTTTGTTATTCTATTGTTGTTTTTCAAAAATTCTAATGCTCCTAAATATTCTTCTTTTCTTGAGCTGTAAAATTGAATAGCATTATCACAGAACTTAGGCAAATTCTCATGTACAATTCTTGTCGCAACAGCAGTTGCCTTTTCCTCTTTGGTTACATAGTAATTCTCTCGATTTTGATTAAATCCTGAAAAATAGGTAAAGAAACTATTCAATACGGCTAAATGTCCAGTCCTTTCAATTTCCTTTTTGCCTTGTTCATTTATTATTTCTTTAGCTTCTACAAACTCTTTTATTTCATTTTCTGGAACAAATTCTTTTACATTTTTTTCAATGTATTTTAAAATACCAGATTGTGTAAGATATTTCACACCTTCGTGTTTATCTTTATTTTTTTTAAAAATAGGCTTACCTTTTTCATCATCACTTGCATTCTCCGCAAAATTGTTAGCCGTTTTTTCAAATGCTTTACCCAATTCATTTCTTAACGTATACTCTAAAGCATCTAAATTTCTATCTTTACCTTTTTTATACTCCTCGAAGTACGAAAAAAAATCAATCTTTTTAGCAGCTTCAGAACTTAAACTTTTATTGATAATATCTTCATGGATTTTATCCAAAACAGGTTTTAAGGCTAAATAAGCCTGTTTTATTCTTTTATCTTGATCAATAATTTTTTTAAAAATTTGATCAGACTCTTGTTCTTTAAGAGGTTTCCCATTTTTTCCAATTGGTTTTAATTCAAATTTTAACGTTTTTGATAAAGAATACAACCCTGTAAAGTTTTCTAATGATTTTTGCATAATATTTAATTTATATGATTTTAATTTTTGAGTGTTTAAATATAATATTTTAAAGCTGAGATTTTATATATAGTTGGTTAAAATTATAAACTTGACAAATATAGTAAAATATTGCGACAAATAGTGTCGTAATTTATTTTGTTGAAAAATAACTGATATTACGCTCTATGCACTTATCAGGTTTTGGAAACCTTACAACAGATTTAAGGCTCTACAGTTATAATCTTGCATTTTTGTGACTGGCAATCGGCTTTTATTGGATAAAACATTGTTTATAAATGCATTACATCTATCCAAAGTAAATATATTGTTTTGCAATGCATGGCACAAAAAATCCATGGTTGTTAAATAAGTAATTTGGTTTGCAATACAATATTGTTTTATATCTTTTAAATTGCTACTTGCAATTATGTTTTGAGTAAATTTTACATAAGCTAAACAAGCACTTTCGCCTTCGCCCATTAGCATTTGTTTTTTAATTTTAAAATACTCTACTTTAATGTTTGGATTATTTTCGGGGAATGGAATTAGTTTTAAAATTTTTTGTGCTAGTAAATTATCAATTTGTTTTTGCCACGATAAATTGTTTTTTAACTCGTTATACACTTTATCCAACAATAAAATATCGTATTTAAAAATAGAATTTATAGCGTAAATTTCGTTAGCCTTAATAAAATGCGAAATAACGTCTGCATCAATAATTATAACTTTATCTTTAATCTTCTTTACCATTCATTATAATTTGAAGCTGTTCGTTACTTAAGCCTAAATCCTTTAATAAAGTGTAATAATAGGTTTCGGAAATGGTTTGTTCATTGTATAATCTTAAGGCAATTTCACTATAATTTCCAATCACTAAATTTGTATTCCCACTGGTATACAAACTTGTATCATAGCCATATTGTAGGGCATTTAATTTTATACTATCCTTATAATTTAATGCTTTATCCTTTGATAAGAGATTTAAATCTTGCAATCTATACAACAATGCTGCACGAGAACATGAATAATATTGTTCGATTTGTAATATAGTTTTTAAACTAATTCCATCTTTTTTTAATTCATGATCTGGAATTAAAGATTTTACACCTGTTTCGGGTAATAAAAATACTACTGCAAAATAATCGGCATTAAATTCTTCTTTGTCTTTTTTATCAAAAATTCCAGTTTTACAAAACATGGAACTAAACTGTTTTTGAATATATAAATGATAAATTTCGTGACAAATGGTAAAATGTTGCTTTCCTAAACTATGTTTATTGTTTACCAATATAAACCTATTGATTTGATTTTGATGCTCTACTTTTAATGCCATTCCGGAAAACTCCTCGCTTAAGGGCTTAAAAATAACCAAACAATCTAATTTTGATAAAAAACTTTTTAAACGTATAGGATCATTTGTACCCAAACCATTTTGCACCCGAAACTGATTGGCTTTACTCTCGATAATATAATTACTCATGAATAAAACTTTTCATTTTTAAATAATTTTTGGCAATTCTTTTAAACTCGGCAATTGTTTGTAAATCGGTTGTTGTTAAATTATTTACCCTAAAAGCAAATGCTAAATTTGTTTGAATGTTTGATAAATTTTCGTCGTAAAAATCATACTCGTCCACAGAAAACAAATCGGACAGTTTAGTTAATTTATCGCTACTTATAGATGTTTCTCCTTTTTCGTACCTTATAAATTGTTGTCGTGTAACATCCAAATATAACGCAACAGCTTCTTGTGTTAACCCTAATTTTTCACGTAATAACTTAATATTAGTACCAACTATATTATCCATTTAAGCATATTTTAATGTTACAAAAATAGATAAATAAACTAAAGTAAGTGTAAAAATGTAACATAAAAAATATTACTCCGCCAAATCTTTCAATCCTTTTTGTAAGTTTTGGATAACCAGTTTTTTTAGTGGTTGTGGGGAAATGATTTTGATTTCTTGAATAAATCCTTGTAAAAAACGAGCTGTGGCTTCGAGGCTGTGTACGGTGCATTCCAAAACATAATCTGTTTTTTGTTTGCGTACGTATTGTTTGGCTTGGGGGAATTCCTCTATTAATAACTGTTGTGCGCGTTCGCTTAATATTACTTTAATTTGCCAACTTTGGGAGTTGGTTATATTAAAAATATCGCTTTCGTTTTGTAAGTGTTGCTGTTGATGTTGCCATGTGTTTTCCAAAATCTCCACCCCCTCCATACGTGTTGGTTTAAAAGTACGCATTTGTTTTTTTTGAATATCGAAAGCTATTACACTTTCGTAGTATTTTGTAAATTTAACTGGCTCAATCAACCTATCTTCCTTGGTTTTACTGTTTAGAGAATTGTATTGTATAATTTTAACTTGCTTTTTATCTTGTATAGCTTGTGCAATTTGCGAAATGTATTTACTGGTGATACCTCGAGATATAAATTCGGAAATTTCGGTTATCTCGGATAAGGGCAAAAGTTTATCTAAAATACTTTTTTGAATTTCGGAAGAAATTGTACTGTTTCGAAAAATTTCGTGAATGATTTTTGCTTCCTCTAAAGTAAATATTACTAAATTTTGTGCTTGGATAGAGGAATCTATGGCTTTTAGTCGGAATTTTGACTTGTTTTTTTCCAATACAAACCCCAATTCTTCAAACAATTGGAAATAACGCTCTACAGTTCGTGTGCTAACTTTAAAACTAGCAGCTAAATCGGCTTTGGAACAACCCTCTTCGTTTTTTAATTTAGATATCAATTGCAAAACACGCAATATTTTTTGTTGTTCAATCATATCAAATTTTAGTTTATATAAAAAATAGAACTAATTTATTGTAGTGAATAGGCTTTATAACTATTTTAGTTTTTGCTGCTTGGAGATAGATATAAAATTAGGTTGTAAATTGGTACTAAAAAAAACCACCCGCTTTTTCCAACATCATGAATACGCCTAACTCCAACAGAAATAGTTGGTAAAAGGGTTAAAACTAAATAAATAGTTACAGCTTCGGGAAATGCAAAAGTTGTGGAGATAACTTCCATTAATACAAAAAATAATAAATGAAACAATACAAAATACCAATACTCCCTTCGGGTTGATCTGCCTTTAAAATTTGCGTAATTTTTTAATGCTTTTAAATAATATTTCATTTATAATTTTTTATGGTTTATCAAAATTTTGCTGCAATCCTAACATTAATCAAGCGTTGGGTTAAATAATTGGGTACTGCATATTGGCGATTTAAAACATCTGTTACCCATAAATAGGATATGGTGTTGTTGATGTTTAATAAATTAAAAACCTCTAATCTAAACCAAATATCGGTAAATTTATTGAGATAACTTCCTTGATGGGGCGAAACATACTCGGTTCCTTTTCGGATTTTTTTATTCTCCAAATAATACCACGAAAAACCAATATCCACACG
>JBEEPA010000334.1:0-2901 GCA_041191385.1 Bacteroidota bacterium
CAGAGGAACAATAGGTGTTTATGACATCATTAGAAAAGATGGTTACAGAAATATCATATTAACACCAACCGAAATTAGAACTTTTCAACCATACACAAGATATTTAGATCATAATGGTAAACAATTTTTAATTGGTGAAGCGTGGCAAAAAAATATTTATGAAACGGATTATTCTTTTGTTCATTTTTACCTAAATGCACCAGAAAAAATTGAAAATGGCGACATATATATATACGGTGAATTAACTGGATGGGAATATTTACCAGAAGCAATAATGAAATATAATGAAAATACAAAACAATATGTGGGAAAACTATTGTTAAAGCAAGGATTGTACGATTATGCATTTGTTCAAATTTCCGATAATTCTCAAAAAGCAAATTGGAGTATTTTAGAGGGTAATTTTTCCGAAACCAATAATGATTATTTACTTTATATTTATTACAAACCAGCATCTGCAAATTACCAAAAACTAATAGGTGCAAAAAGGTTTAGATTTTTTGAATAAGAAAAAATTATTATTTTCGCCTGTAACTTTTAATTCATAGTATTGTTTTAACCACAAAATCTTAAATATTTTCGCCTATAGATACATAGCTACTTTTTATAAAAATCATTTTTAATAGATAAGCTATGGTTAAAATTAATTTAAGCGACCAAGAACTGGTAAATCGTTACATCAATGGTGATGAAATCGCATTAGAAAAATTAATCTACAGACACAAAGACAAGGTATACTCTTTTATACTAAGTAAAGTAAAAGACGTTGAATTGGCAGAAGATTTTTTTCAGGACACATTCATTAAAGTTATTAAAACATTAAAACTTGGAAATTATAATGAAGAAGGTAAATTTTTACCTTGGGTTATGCGAATTGCACATAATTTAGTTATAGATTATTTTCGAAAAAACAATAGATTTAAAAAAGTTAATCCAAAAGGAAAAAACGACGAAGATTTAGATATTTTTGATACAATAGCTAGTGATTATAAAAACTATTTAGAAAATGATGAATCAATCAACAACAAAATACTTGTAAAAAAATTGATTGATTTACTTCCAGATGAACAAAAAGAGGTTATTAAACTTCGTCATTATTACGACATGAGCTTTAAAGAAATAGCCGAATACAGTAACGTTAGTATAAATACAGCTTTAGGAAGAATGCGTTATGCTGTAATAAATTTAAGGAAATACCACGAACAAGATCATCTATAAAATGAAAGGCGAAATTATTTTTCGCCTTTCGATTTTTTAATCCTTTCGTATGATTCTTGAATTAATTTAAACTTCTCTTCTGCAATTTTAACATGCTCATTACCCAAATGCGCAACTTTATCAGGATGATATTGAACTGCCATTTTACGATAAGCTTTTTTAACTTCATCCCATGTAGCATTTGATTTTAAGCCAAATACTTCATAATCTGAATCCTGCACAACATTGTTTTGTGTAGTATATTGCCTACTACCTCCCCCACTATAATCTTGATAACTATACCCATCATTTCTACTTGAAAACATAACTCTATTGGTTTCAAAATCAATAGAAGACAAACCTAATTTAAATGTAATTTTTTGCAACAAAATCAATTCATCACCATCCACAATTCCGTCAGAAGCAGCAATTCCAAATAAATATTGCAACAACAATCTCTTTTCGGCTACACGCATCGAAACTCTAATTTTTGCTAAAACCTCATCTAAATTCAATTCTTCCTTTAAAACTTCACGTAAGATAATTAAATTATCTTTTGCTATTTCCTCACCAAACTGCCGAACAAAAAAGGATTTTACAAAATCTAATTCGGATTTAACAACCTTACCATTTGCACGCATAATCGCTGCAGATAATACAATTAAGGATTTTGTGAAATCAATTTTAGATGTTTGATTTTTTGAAATGTTATTGCGTTTGTTCATTTTATCAATAAAATCACCTATAATCAAACCAATAACCAAACCGTAAATTTTGCCAGTTAACACCCAACCTAAACCTGCTCCAAAAATTTTTCCAAGCATAAATATTCATTATATCAACCTAAAAGTTGAAGTTACTCGGCAAAAATAAGATTTATTTAGATACTTTTGTTACAAAAAAAAGATGGCATACTATATTTTTGATCTTGATGGAACATTAACCAATTCGGCTAAAGGAATTATTAACTCCATATTTTATACTTTAGATTATTATCAAGTAGAAAAACCTAAAATTGAAGATGCACAACAACTAATTGGACCACCTTTACTTACAACTTTTCAAAACCTTTTACCAAATGGTATATCTCCTCATGATGCTGTAAAAAAATATAGAGAGTATTATAGCGAAAAAGGAATTTTTGAGAATGAACTTTATGAAAATGTAGCATCTACTTTACAAAATCTAAATCAATCCAACCATACTTTAGCTCTTGCAACTGCAAAACCAACCTATTTTGCCAAAATTGTTTTACAACATTTTAATATCTTAGAGCTTTTTGAAATAGTTGTTGGTAGCCATTTATCAGGAAAAAGAACAGATAAAAAAGAAATTATTTACGAAGTTGCAGATCAATTAGGATGGAAAACAAATTACCAAAACACATTTATGATTGGCGATAGAGCTAGCGATATTTTAGGCGGAAAACACCATAAATTAAAAACAGTTGGTGTTTTATATGGATATGGAACACAAAAAGAAATTAATGATAGCAAACCAGATTTTACGATAAATAGTTTTGATTATATATCAAATTTATAAATCAAAATAGTAAAAATAAAAAAATATATCTATCTTTGCACTCCAATTATTATTAACCGACTACGTGTAGTCAAAATTTAATTTAAAATGGCAACTAAAATCAGATTGCAAAGACAAGGTAGAAAAGCAAGAGCTATTTACCATTTAGTAGTTACAGATTCT
>JBEEPA010000335.1:0-2632 GCA_041191385.1 Bacteroidota bacterium
TTTTAGATTTTAATAGTTACTTTACTTAATTTTATTGTTAAATTAGTAAAAATTTCACATCATGAATATCTTAATTCCAACAGATTTCTCTAAATGCGCTCGTGTAGCAACAGATTACGCTGTACAATTTGCAATTCAAAACAAAGCAAATATTACATTATTACATACCTTCATTTTAAGATATACAGATAATAGTTATTTTATCGATTTTGATTTATCCTTACAGGAAGTAGCAAAAAAACAATTGCGAATTGAAAAGCACCGAATTTTAGAAAAATTCCCAGAATTGGATAAAATGCAAATTACTACTTTGTGCGAAATTGGTGGTTTGGTTGAAAACATTGAGCTTTTAGAAAAAAAATCAAAAATTGATTTAGTAATAATGGGGACTAAAGGTGTTACGGGTTGGGACGAAATATTTTTAGGTAGTGAAGCTGCTAGTGTAGTTGCAAACATAACTTTACCTATTTTATTAATCCCAGAAAATGTTCAGTTTACACCTATTTATAACTTTGCTTTCCCAATAAAACTAAACGAAAAATTAAACGATCAACAAATTAATATGATTAAATTATTTGTAAATTCAAGCAGTACTTTTAATCTATTTCACAGCTACGAAGATGTTTTAGATATAGATGATGAGGCCGAAAATCAGCTTACTAAATACTTCCAATCCACTTTTCCTCAATCAAATATTCAATTAGAAACTCAATACGACCAAAGTTTAGTGGAATCTGTAGAATTGTATTTGGAAAAAATTAAAGCAGATTTTGTAATTGCAAAAAAACAACAAAAAAACTTTTTGCAACGAATTTTTTCGGTTAGCGTAACCGAAACCTTAACTTTTCATGCAAAATATCCATTATTAATTTTTACTCAAAAATAAATATAAAAACAGCATTTGTTTAGTAAATAACAATGCTGTTTTTTAATATAAATCATTTTTGCATAATTTGATATATTGAATCCAATAATCCATTATTGGATTTATCTTGGGTTAACTCCCAAAACATAATCCCTTTTAATTGATTTTTTTCAACATAATTAGCTTTTAAAGCAACACTTTTTTCATTGTCCAAAGTAATAAATGTTCCTTTTTTGGCATTATATCCATAGGGTGCCTTAGCTAAATCATCCCAAAACATTTCGTATCCCTCTGTTTCCAAAACATAATTTTTAAATATAAAATCACCTTGAGGTGCTCCATTTTGAAACAAACCATTGTTTTGAAACGATTTAACAGAAAATACTCTAGCATAAAATGCTGCACCAATAACAATTTTATTTGCGGGAACACCAATTTCTAATAGTTTTTTAACTCCATAATCTAAAGATAATTGTTGTTGTGGAGTGCTAAATAAATTGGTATGATGTCCTGTAAAATTACTTCCTCCATTTACAATATCGTAACTCATTAAATTTACATGATTTACTATAGGCATAACTTTATCCCACTCTACAGATTGTTCTCTAAATTCATCACTAATTCCAGCGGCAAAACTTATTTCATACTTTTCACCCAATTGATTCCTTAATTCTTGAACTAGAAAAGTGAAATTTTGTTTATCTTCTGGTTTAAATCCATGCCCAATTTCACCTTGTATAGCAGGATATTCCCAATCTAAATCAATTCCATCTAGATTATACAGCTCTAAAATCTTTCTTACTGATTTTGCAAATGCTACTCTGTTTTTTTCACTCGAGAATACATCCGAACAAGTTTCACATCCTGCCCAACCTCCAAAAGCAACACTTACTTTTAATTGGGGATATTTTTGTTTTAAATCTACTAAAGTTTTTAAATGTAAATCATCATTATTTTCTGGATTTATACTTAATCTATTTCCGCTTAAGCGCAAAAAACTATAAATAATATGCGTTAACTTTTCAATTGGATAATTTTTAAACTGCTCATGATTACCCGAATAATACGCTATAATTACTTTTTGATTTTGTGCGGATGCTTTCAAAAAAAACAGAAAACAAACAATTGATAGAAATAAATTTTTCATTTTAATTCAATTAAAGATTATAAAGCAAATCTAGTTTGATTTTTGAATATTCAAAAGCAATTCATCCGGACAAAATCCCTACAATTTTGTAAAGTTATACCTTTTGAGGAACGTCCTTACTGCTTAATGCTATTCTTTTTCTTTGAATATCTAACTCAATTATTTTTACCCAAATTTTTTGATTCAATCGAACAACCTCATTTGGATTTTGAATAAACTTATTTGCCAATTGAGAAATATGAATCAAACCATCTTGATGCACACCAATATCCACAAAACATCCAAAAGCTGTAATGTTGGTAACAATTCCTGGCACTATCATTCCTACTGTTAAATCTTGAAGTGAATGTACATTAGCAAATGTAAATTCCTCTAATTGTTCTCTCGGATCTCGTCCTGGTTTTTCCAACTCAACTTTAATATCCTGTAATGTTGGTATTCCAA
Organism: Bacteroidota bacterium; assembly: GCA_041191385.1. Taxonomy (GTDB): domain Bacteria; phylum Bacteroidota; class Bacteroidia; order Flavobacteriales_C; genus JBEEPA01. Next base: position 2,457 of record JBEEPA010000335.1, read on the forward strand.
CAGTTTCTGTTATATAGTTTTGTAAAATTATTTTTGATTGTAAACTTTTATTAGTAATTAATTCGGACACAGAAATATTTAAATCCTTTGCCATTTTTTCAACAACATAATAGCATTCTGGATGAACAGCCGAATTATCTAATGGATTTTTTGAATCTCTAATTCTTAAAAAACCA
>JBEEPA010000336.1:0-6609 GCA_041191385.1 Bacteroidota bacterium
CAAAATTTTCTTCTTTAATTATTCTACCATTAATATCATAACTTTTCCAAATTCCAACTTTATGGTCGTTGTTAAATTGACCTTCTTCTTTTGGTTTTCCATTATCGTAATACATCTTATATTTCCCAGTTTTTTGATTATTTCTCCAAGACAATTCTTCCATTACTTTACCATTTGGATAATAGTTTGTCCAATGCCCATTTCTGTAACCTCTATAAAAAGTTTTAATCGAAGTTAACTGTCCTTTATCGTTATAATATCTCCAAGTGCTATCTTTCTGACCTTTAAAATAATAACCTTCACGTATGATTTGTCCATCGGGATTGTATTCATATAAAAAACTTTCGCCAGTTTGTTTAAAAGCTTCTTTAGTACGAACATTTTGAATAGAATCGTTCCAATAGGTAATTAATGTATCAGAAGTATAAATCATTTCGCCATTTTCGTAAATTTCTTCTTTAATTAATTTTAATTTTTCGTTGTATTGTTTCCATTTACCAATTTTGTGCCCCTTGTTATATGCGCCTAATAAATGATAAACCCCATTGTTGTGATACATTTTAAAACCTCCTTCGGGTAAACCTTTAACATAAGTAAATTCTGCTTTTAATTTACCGTCTATATAAAATTCTTTCGATTCTCCATCTAATGATCCATCAACATAGTTTTTATCTTCTTTAATTTGTCCGTTTTTAAAGTAACTTTTAAAGCTTCCATGGTAAATGTCTTGCTTATAATCAATAGATTCATGTAATTCACCGCTCTCACTGTAATAAGTCCAGTTACCTTCTTTTTTTTGGTTTAAATAGTTGCCTTTAGATAAAATTTTTCCGTTGGCGTGATAATGGTGGGCAGCAACTAAATCTGTATTTTTTTCATAATTTAAGGTGGAAGATAGTTTTCCTTTGTTATCGTATCTTTTAATCAAACCAACTGGTTTGCCATTGGTAAATTGTCCTTCGTATTTAGTTTTTCCATTAGGGTATTTTTCAATTATATATCCATTTTTTTGTCCTAAACAGATAGTTGTTGAGTGTAAAATAAGTATAAATAAAAAGAATAAATTGCGCATAAAAAATAATTTAAAACATGAAATTAGTGTAAATATAGTTAATAATGAATTTGAATTGTAATAAATTATTAACGGTTTAAATCTAACAAGTAACATGCCTAAGATAATTTTAATTAAAATTTATATGATAATTAATTGGCTATATGTATATTTGGGCGCCAATTAATAAATTCAAAGTATGAATGAGATTTCTATAAAAATTGATGATTTTTTTACTAAAGGTGTAAGTTTTGCCGATATTCAAATAATAAAAAGTGCATATAAAAATTATACTAATCTATTAGAAAAGTTATCTGAAGAAGAATTAGATGAGCAAAGAGAATTAATTGTAGAGTTAAAAGATAAGTTTCAATCTTTGTTTTTGTCAATTGAGGAATTAGAAAAAATACAGAATGATGCTAAGTTAGATCGTGAACGAGTTCAACAAGAATTAAAAAACGCTAAAAAAAATGTTGTGGATAAGGTGGTGGATTTAATTCAAAATGAAAAAGATATTTCTAAGGCTTTTATAACATTTAATACTTTAAAAGAGGAGTGGAGTAAGATTGAAGGTGAAGATAGAGATTTAGATAAAAAATATGCAAAGTTGGTGGAGGATTTCTATTATCACATTAATATGTATAGAGCTATTCAAGATCATGACTTTAAAAAAAATCAACAGCTTAAACAGGAGTTGATTATTCGATTGAAGGCGTTGTTGAATGTAAAATCTGTATCGAATATTTTGCCTCAATTGAAACAAATCCAAAAAGAATGGCAAGCAATTGGTCCGGTTGGAAAAGAAATGAAAGAGTTAATATGGAATGAATATATACAATTAACCGAGGCAGTTTTTGCTTTACATATAAAAATAAAAGAAGAAGAAAATACAAGGTTGGAAAGCTTAATTGCTTCAAAAAAACAGTTGATTGACAAAGCACAAGAGGTTTTAGCTATAAAAGAAAGGAATGTAAATGATTGGAAAAATCATACAAATGATATGATAGCTTTACAAAACCAATGGAAAACATTAAGTGAGTTGCCAGCTAAAATTAATCATTCCTTATTTTACAATTTCAGAAAAATAATGGATGAATTTTTTAAGCAAAAAGATGAGTATTTTGCTACTTTAAAAAATCAAACTGATTCAGTTGTTAAACTTAAGCAAGATTTGATAAGTCAAGTAAAAGAAATTTTAGCGCAAGAGGAGGAAGTTGATAAAGCAAAAAAAATTATTGAAGTTCAAAAACAATGGAAGGTTTCTGGAAGTTTGCCTCCGAAGTTAGATAAAAAAATGTGGGATGAGTTTAAACAATTGTGTGATAGTTTTTTTAAAGCCAAAGAAGAGGAGAAAAAGGTTTTGAAAGAGCAGCAGTTTAAAGAATCTAAAGTTAAATATGCTATAATTCAAAAAATAAACAAGGATTTATCTGTTGATGATTTGAGAAATCTATTTGTTAAATACATTGAAACTTTAAATCAGAGCTCAAATTTTACACTAAAAAATGATATGGTTTTGGATGAGTTTATTTTTGAGTGGGTTATAGAACAAAAGAATAGAGCAGAGGCAGAGGAAATTGTTTTGTCGTGGTATAAACAATTCCTTACAAAAGAATTATTACAAAGTCCAGAGGTAAAGACGGTTGTTAAACATTGGTTAAGTAAAACTTATGAGAGTTTAGCTTTGATTGAAAACAATTTATCTTTTTTTGGAAAATCTAATAGTCCGATGTTAAATGCATTGAAGTTAAATATCGAGTTTTTAACCCAAAAAACAAACACATTAAAATATGTGTTAAAAGGATAAATTGTTGCAAATTAATAATTAAGTGAAATATTATTTAAAAAATTATTCAATAATATTTGCTTAGATAAATTTTAAGTTCTATTTTTGCACCCCATTTTTTGCCTAAATGGCGTCACGTAAAAAAATAATTAAAGTGGATACATTAAGTTACAAAACGATTTCAGCTAATGCAGCAACTGCTCAAAAAGAGTGGTTGTTAATTGACGCAGAGGGTCAAACATTAGGAAGATTAGCTTCAGAAGTAGCAAAGTTAATCAGAGGAAAAAACAAAACAAACTTTACGCCTCATGTAGATTGTGGTGATAATGTTGTGGTAATCAATGCTTCTAAAATCCAGTTGACTGGTAATAAATTAGAAGATAAATTGTACATTCGTCACACAACTTATCCTGGTGGTCAAAGAGAAACTAAAGCAAAGGATTTGTTAAGAAAAGATGCACGTAAAGTGATCGAGAAAGCTGTAAAAGGCATGTTACCTAAAAACAAATTAGGTAATGCATTGTTTAACAATTTGTACGTTTATGAAGGTGCAAATCATTTACAAGAGGCTCAGCAACCTAAAAAAATAAACTTAAACGAAATTAAATAGTAAGCATGGAAGTTGTTAACGCAATTGGAAGAAGAAAAACATCTGTAGCTCGTATTTATCTTAAAGAAGGTAGCGGAGTTATCAAAGTGAATAACAAAGATGTAAAAGAGTATTTCACATTACCTCAATTACAATTAAAATTGGCTCAGCCTTTTAAATTGTCTGAAACAGAAGGGAAATTCGACGTAACTGTTAATGTTGACGGTGGAGGATTTAACGGACAAGTGGATGCAATTACTTTGGCTATATCCAGAGCATTGTTAAAGGTAAATCCGGAATACAGATCTGCTCTTAAAGAGTACGGTTTATTAACCCGTGATCCAAGAATGGTGGAACGTAAAAAACCGGGTCAGAAGAAGGCTCGTAAAAGATTCCAGTTCAGTAAACGTTAATTTTTTAATCTACAAGATATATTTTCATGGCTCAAGCAAATTACAAAGAATTATTAGCTGCTGGTTGTCATTTTGGTCATTTAACCAGAAAGTGGAACCCAGCTATCGCTCCGTATGTGTTTATGGAGAAGAATGGTATTCATATCATCGACTTAAATAAAACAGCTGCAAAATTAGATGATGCAAGTGCTGCATTAAAACAAATTGCAAAATCTGGTAAAAAGATTTTATTTGTTGCTACTAAAAAACAAGCTAAAGCTGTTGTAGAAGAATTAGTTGGTCCATTAGATATGCCTTACGTGACTGAAAGATGGTCTGGTGGTATGTTAACTAACTTCTCTACAATTCGTAAAGCTGTTCGTAAATTAGGTAGCTTACAAAAAATGGAGAAAGATGGAACTTTTGAGAATATTTCTAAAAGAGAAAGATTATTTAAAACTCGTCAAAAAGAAAAATTACAAAAAAATATTGGTTCAATTTCTGATTTAAATAGATTGCCAGCTGCGTTATTTATCATCGATATTCATAAAGAACACATCGCTGTTAAAGAAGCTCACAAATTAAATATTCCTACTTTTGGTATTGTAGATACTAACTCTGATCCAAACTTAGTGGATTTCGCAATTCCTGCAAATGATGATAGTTCAAAATCTGTTAGAGCTATTTTATCTGTAGTTTGTGCTAATATCCAAGAAGGTTTAGACGAAAGAAAAGTAAGTAAAGAAGCTGCTAAAGCTGCTAAAAAAGATAGCCCAGAAACAGAAGAGGCTTCTGCTAACTAGTAATTTAAAATATTAAAAAATATGTCAACAGTTGAAATCAGCGCAGCAGATGTTTTTAAATTAAGAAAACAAACTGGTGCAGGTATGATGGATTGCAAAAAAGCTTTAGCTGAGGCTAATGGTGATTTTGAACAAGCTATCGATATCTTAAGAAAACAAGGACAAAAATTAGCTAATAAAAGAGCTGATAGAGAAGCTTCTGAAGGTTATGCTTTTGGTCATACCTCTAACGGTAAAGCTTATATTACTGTTTTAAATTGTGAAACAGACTTTGTTGCTAAAAACGAATCATTTGGTCAGTTGGCTCAACAATTTGCTAAAATTGCAGAATCTAATCAAGTTACAACTTTAGAGGCTTTATTGTCTTCTAAGTTCGACGATAAAATTACGGTAAGTGATAAAATTATCGAGCAAACTGGTGTAATTGGTGAAAAATTAGAAATTTCTCATTTTTCTGTAATCGAAGGTGCTTCAGTTTATGCATATAATCACCCAGGTAACCAAGTTGTAGCAACTATTGCTTTCAATAAAGTTGTAAGTGAGGAAATCGCTAAGAATGTATCTATGCAAATTGCAGCAATGGCTCCAGTTTCTATAAGCAAAGATGATTGTTCTGCTGAAATTATCGAGAAAGAATTAGAAATTGCTAGAGATATTACTCGCCAAGAAGGTAAACCTGAAGAAATGGTGGAGAAAATTGCTCAAGGTAAATTAAACAAATTCTTTAAAGAAAGTACATTGTTAAGTCAGGATTTCATTAAAGATTCTAAGAAAACTGTTCAACAGTATTTACAAGAACAAGATAAGGAATTAACTGTGGTAGCGTTCAAACGCTTCTCGATGTCATAATCCAAATCAATATTTTAAAAAGAGAGAATTTTAATTCTCTCTTTTTTTGGTGTTAAATTTTAGGAAGTTATAAAATATTGTTGCCAAATTACAATATAATTAGTTTTGGTGAATCATTTTAAGAATAAAAATTACAAAAACTATGAAGTATAAAAGAATTTTACTGAAACTAAGTGGGGAATCTTTAATGGGTGATGGCGATTATGGTATTGATGCAAAAATGTTGACTTTATATGCTACTGAAATAAAAAAATTGGTAGATAAAAATGTTGAAGTTGCTTTGGTAATTGGTGGAGGTAATATTTACAGAGGAATGAAAGCCGAAGACATGGGGATAGATAGGGTACAAGGGGATTATATGGGTATGTTGGCAACTGTAATTAATGGTATGGCTTTACAAGCTGCAATTGAATCTGTAGGCTTGAAAACGCGTTTAATGACAGGGATTAAAATGGAAGAAGTTGCAGAGCCATATATTAAAAGAAGAGCAACTCGCCATTTGGAAAAAGGCAGAGTAGTAATTTTTGGTGCAGGTACAGGAAATCCATATTTTACTACAGATACAGCAGCAGCATTAAGAGCTATAGAAATTGAGGCTGATGTTATTTTAAAAGGTACACGTGTAGATGGTATTTATACTAGCGATCCAGAAAAAGATAAAAATGCTGTGAAATACGATAAAATTACTTTTGAAGAAGTATATGAAAAGGGGTTAAATATTATGGACTTAACAGCTTTTACATTGTGTAAAGAAAATAAATTACCTATAATTGTATTCGATATGAATACAGCTGGTAATTTAGAAAAAGTTGTTTTTGGAGAAGGAGTAGGTACAACTGTAGAATTTTAATGGATTAACTATAAATAATTTTATTTTTTATGGAAGAAGAAATTAGTTTTGAAATGGAATCTGCTAAAGAAGCAATGGAAAAAGCTTTAGTAAGATTAGATAACGAATTAACAAAAGTAAGAGCTGGTAGAGCAAATGCCAGTATGTTGAGCCAGGTTTACGTTGATTATTATGGTGCGAAAACTCCATTGTCGCAAATCGGGAATATTTCAGCTCCAGATGCAAAAACATTAGTGGTACAACCATGGGAAAAAGGAACGCTAGACCCTATTTGTAAAGCGATTATAGA
>JBEEPA010000337.1:0-3457 GCA_041191385.1 Bacteroidota bacterium
ATCTAACAATTCTCCACTATTTTCTAATGCTTCAATAGTGTTTTCAAAATTTGGTACTTGAGTATTTAGGATAATCGTATTTATGTCTTTTTCTGCCCATTCGATTCCTTTATCAAAAGCAGATAAATAATGCTCGTTTTGTATTAAATGAAAAGGAACAGTTTGTAAAGGTGTATTTGGATTTAAATCTACTAATGGATTCATTCTGCAACAGTTTTATTTTTTGATTTTATTTTAAATTGAAATCCTAAATTCATTATAAAAGGATTGTAATCATATGATGGTTCGTAAACAGGTAAAGCAAATCCTATTTGTGCTGTAGCTTTTACAAATTTATACCCTAAACCAGCCGTTACTGCGGGTTCTATATATAAAGTATTGAATAAAAACGGACCATTTTCAAGTTCTCTTTGGTAAACACCATTAATTGGAATACCAGTGTAGGTGCTACTGTAATTATAAAAATTTACATTTGAAAAACGTGTTGAAAAAGCAAAATCGAAAAAATCGTTAGACAAACCAATGTTAGGTTGAACAAAAATTTTATAGTAATACCCCTGCGCATATTCATATATATTTGTATTATCGTATTTTTTATCATCACCTCTACCACCACCAACTCCTGCAAAAATTTCAAACTTAAAAAGCTTATCAGTTTTTAAATAATAACCAAAACCAAAATCTCCATACTGGTGGATGCTACGTTGAGATTCGTTAGAATTATAATAAGTATTACCAGATAATTGAACAGCAAAAAATTCGTTAACTGCATAAGCAGCCTGAACATCAACTCCATTTGATCCTGCCGAACCATTGGCTACAAATTCCTTTTCTGAGCTTAATAAAGGAACATTTAATCTGTTGGGATAATAAACAATTGAACAAGATGAAATTAATATTAAAAAACCGAATGTTAAGAGTTTAATTTTCATTTTTAAATTAGTTTACAAATTCCCCTTTGAGGATTTTGAGTTGGGTAAATAATATACATCTAAAATTACTAAAATAGCTGTAAATCCCCAAAATGGAGCTGCTACTTTATCCTGATCTAAAAAATTATTTAAAAATCCGTGAACAAAGTATGTGGTTAAACCCATAAATGCTGCTAATGCAATTAGTTTTAATTTTGGATCATCTAATTTTTTATATACTTTTAATCCAGTACTAAATATTGTAATAAATAAGATTATTGTTATTAACAAACCAAAAAAACCACGCTCTGATAAAGGGCCTAAATATTCACTATGTGCATTTCCGCCATCACCAGCATTAGTAGAAATAATTGTTTTATCGGCACTTTTTTGAAATGGTGCATACTCAAAAGCATATGTTCCTGGTCCCCATCCAAAAAATGGTTTTTCTTTAAACATTTCAAAAGCCGATTTCCAGCGATTGATTCTTTCCAAATTTGAGGCATCTGAGCTAACATTGGACATCGATGAAACGTGATCTTTTAAATCAGTTGATGAATCAGTTTTATTACTTTCTAGTGCTAAAATAATTTGATTCCACGATAAAATTACAACTATTAAACCAACAAGAGCCACCCCAGAAATTATCCACCATTTAATTTTTAATTTTAAAACAATAAATAATACTAAAGCTGCAATTAAACTTAACCATGCCGCACGGGTGTAACAGGTAATTAAAGCAAAAAGAAATAGTGTATAAAATAAAAACATCAATAATTTTTTAGTTCCTAAAATTTCTTTACTCAATAATTTCCCGGTTAAAAATGGAAGAAAAAAAGCTATACATGCTCCATATGAGGTGTGGTCGTCGAAAAAAGGAGACATTACCCAGTTGGCGGATTTTTGACTAAAATTATGAGGGATATGCATGATGATAGTGTAGGCAATTACCAAGCTAAATCCTGCGGTGTACAACCAAAAAAACTGATTTAAATTATTTTTTTGTTTAAAAATTTGAGAAGAAACAAAATAAAAAGTAGCCAAAAACCACAATTGAACCAATAAATATTTTAAAGAAATTAAAGGTGAGGTACTCATTAACATTGTAACAAAAATCCATAAGATATTCATTAAAACTAATATACTTACAGGATGTTTGAGGATTTTTTTATCAAATCCACCATCATACAATAATCTCAACATAAAAATGATTAAAATACCAAACAAAAGCGGCTCTGTAGGTAATGACATATCCACTTTTGTTTCTATTTCCAACTCATTTAATGTAACAGAAATTGGTACAAAAAAAATAATTATTTTGTATAAAATATCTAACCTAAATAAGGCTAGATAAGCAAAAGCAATTACTAAAGGCGTTAAAGTAAAAACAAAATTTTCGGAAAGAATAAATACAGCATTTATCAAGATAAATATTCCTGATATAACAAAAAACCATATTTTTTTACTCTGCTCTAACATTACTTTATATTTCTATCAATTCTATCGATAAAAGAAATAACACTGATAGCTACAACTAAAGAAACAACAACCGAAATGCTAACAATTAACCATCTAACAGGATAAACCTTTTTATCACTTTTATAGGCATTTACCACAATATTAATATAATTTTTGTTTCGTAAAAGCTCTTTTTTTTGTTGGTCGTATTCAATTTTGATACGCGTATATTCATCCCTAAAGCTATTAATTAACTGATTTAATCGTTGAAATTCCCCACCTTTTTCTTTTAACCGGTTTAATTCTTTTTCTAAATCATTTAATTTGTTGGGGTCGTAATTTCTTCTACCCAACAATTTATAATATTCTTTGGATAAATTTTCCACCTGAGAGTTATAATCTAAAATTCCATATTTCTCTCTTAAATAATTAATATTACGATCAACCGAATCCATTTGTATCTCTTTTTCTCTAATCATAATCTCTAAAGTTTTTACACTTTCTCGGGTTTGAGCATCTTGTATTAACTTTACTTGCTCGTTGTATAATGCAACCAAACGATTAATTAATAAATATGCCGTATCTGGTGAAATATCCGTAACCTCTATCTCAACGGATTCAAATTTAGTTTTACTAAACTTAAAATTCTTTTCATACTCTTTATATAACCTATTGATTTTATGGTCATCGTTTTCTTTAATTTGATAATGTTTCATCAAATCAAATTCTTCAATTAATTTATCACGAATAATATCCGATTCTAAAAATTGTAACATTTGTTCCGTTGGCGATTCCTCAGAGTACTTAGAAACATTACTTGGATATGCTTTAATGTAACTTTTATACTTAGGTTTAATAACTATAGGAGAGGATATAAAAGCAGAAAGTATAAAAGATATTACTCCAACTAAAACGATTGATTTTTTCCATCTCCATAAGAGTGCTAAAATATCATCACTTTCAAAATATTTTTTCATATGTGTTTTTTTTATGTTTAATTTTTCAGTTTATTCAATAAATTATCATCTTGTTTTTAAACAGGTTAATAGATTGTAAATTTTCATATTCGTGCTTTAGCAGGATATTTC
>JBEEPA010000338.1:0-5401 GCA_041191385.1 Bacteroidota bacterium
TACATAAACTTATAATACATTATATTGCCAAGATATGATTTTAAAAATAATTAGAAATACCCTTACATATCCAATTATAATTCAATTTTTGCAAAAAATATTAGGTGCAAATATTTATACAAAATTACCTTTTGGATTAAACCCTATTTTAGATATAAAATATATATTTCCGAATTATAAATTAGAGAACTATTTTGATGTGGGGTCTAATATAGGACAAACAGAAAATAAAATATTCAATTTTTTAACTAAAGAAAAAATTTATTGTTTTGAACCAATTAAAGATACTTACTTACAGTTGTTAAAAAATATCAAAGGGAAGAATACAGAATCATTTAATATCGCTTTTGGAGAGAATAATACTTTTTTAGATTTAAAAATTAATAATAGTAATAAAACATCACCAGCAAACTCATTATCTTCAAACAATCAAAATATAAAAGAAAATTATACGATTGAAAAAATTGAAGTTAGATCTCTAGATTCCTTTATGAGTGAAAAAAATATTGGGAAAATTAGTTTTCTAAAAATAGACGCAGAAGGATATGAAGATAAAATTTTATCTGGAGCACATGAAAATTTAAAAAATTCAAATATTGATTTTATTGAATTAGAAGTTGGCTTGAATCCTTTTAACAACCATCATATAGAGTTTGAAAAAGTAAAAAAAATCTTAGAATCTTACGATTATTATCTATTTGGTTTATATGAACAAGTTCATGATTTCATGTTGAAAAAACAAATATTACGTAGATGTAATGCAGTGTTTATCTCTAATAAAATAGCTTAAAATTATAATTTTGGAAAATCAAAAAATTGTTTTAAAAGTAGAAAATTTATCTAAACTATATCGTTTAGGAGAAGTTGGAACGGGCTCTTTATCTGATGATTTTAAGAGATTTTGGGCAAGAATTAGAGGGAAAGAAGACCCATTTAAATTAGTGGGACAAACTAACGATCGGACACAAAAAAGTGATGCGGATTATGTTTGGGCACTTAAAGATGTTAATTTTGAAATAAAACAAGGCGAAGTAGTTGGTATTATAGGCAAAAATGGAGCTGGAAAATCTACCTTACTTAAATTAATTTCTCAAATAACAGCTCCCACAACTGGGACAATTAAATCCAAAGGTAGAATAGCTAGTTTATTAGAAGTAGGTACAGGTATGCACCCAGATATGACCGCAAGAGAAAACATTTACATGAACGGTGCTATATTAGGAATGCGTAAAAAAGAAATTGATGCAAAATTTGATGAAATTGTTGATTTCGCAGGATGTGCTATGTATATTGATACGCCTATAAAACGTTTTAGTTCTGGGATGAAAGTACGTTTGGGTTTTGCGGTTGCTGCTTTTTTAGAACCTGAAATATTAATTGTTGATGAAGTTTTGGCGGTAGGAGATGCTGAATTTCAACAAAAAGCGATTGGGAAAATGAAAGAGGTAAGTGCAGGAGGTGGCAGAACTGTAATATTTGTAAGCCATAATATGGCATCCATTATGGAATTGTGTGATAGGTGTATTTTGATGGGGCAGGGAACTGTGCAAGCGGATGGAATGGTGAATGAAATTATCCCTTTATATTTAAATGAATTTAAGGCTGAAAAAACCTCAGATGATTTAACCATTATTCAAAATAGAAATGGTAATGGGAAAATTAAATTTGAATCTATAAAACTATACAACGAAGAAGGTGAAAAGATAGATTATGCCTTGAGTGGACAAAATATTAGTTTTAAAATTCGTTTAAAAATTAACTCGAAATTAGATTATCCTAGAGTTCATCTATCTATGAAATTTGTAAATGAACACGACCAAAGTTTATTTCATTTATCCAACAGCATACTAGAAGGTAAAGAATATTTTGTGGACGACAATCAAGAATATATAGATGTGGAATTTATCATTAAAAAAATCCCTTTAAATGCTGGAATTTATAAATTCCATTTATTTTGTAGTGATTTAAAATATGTTTTAGATGAAATTAATTTTGCAGGGGAATTAAAAGTAGAAGATGGTAATTTTTATCCTAGTGGGAAATTACCTAATAGGAATTTATCACCAATTTTAGTTGATGCAAAAGTAATTTTTAATTAATTTTTAAATATTAAACAAATGAATTTTTCAATTTTTTTATTCTAAAATAAATGAATTATACTGTAATCATCCCAGCATATAATGAAGGTGAAGTAATTACCTCAGTTATAAATGAATTAAGAGAAAACGATATTCATAATATTTTAGTTATTAATGATGGTTCATCAGATAATACCGAAGAAGTGCTAAAAAAAGCTAACGTAAATTTTATTACACACAAAACCAATAAAGGCTATGGCGCTAGTTTAAAAACTGGTATTAAAAATGCAAAAACTGATTTTGTAGCAATTTATGATGGTGATGGACAACATTTACCTTCTGAATTAAAAAAATTATTGGAAGTTGCTGAAGAATATGAAATGGTTGTAGGTGCTAGAAATAGCGAATCACATCAGGTTAAAAATAGAAAATTAGGTAAAAAATTAATTAAATTTTTTGTAAATAAAATTACCGAAACAAATGTTCCCGATTTTAATTCGGGTTTAAGAGTGTATAAAAGGGATATTATCTTAAAATATTTGCATTTAATGCCAAACGGTTTTTCTTTTTCTACTACAAGTACGGTTACATTTTTAAAATTAAAACACGATGTAAAATATGTTCCAATCTTTGTTAAAGAAAGAGAAGGCAGACAGTCGAATGTAAAAATGAAAGATGGTGTTAGAACTTTGATGTTGATTTTAAATTTATCTGTATTGTTTGCTCCTTTAAAATTCTTTTTGCCAGTATCGTTTTTTTTAATGGGCTCTAGTTTTGTGTATTTTATTATTTATTCATTGATGGATAGATTTCATATAACCAGTTCCATGACATTATTATTTATTAGTGGTGTACTGATATTTTTTATGGGAATTTTATGTGAGCAAATTTCTGCTGTTAGAAGAGAATTAAACAAATAAAATATGTGCGGAATATTTGGTTTTCATTCATTAAAAAATAATGATTCACAAACGATTCAAATTACTAAAAAATTATTTGAATTATCTGAGTCTAGAGGTAAAGAAGCTTCTGGAATTGCCTTAATGCAAAATCAATCCATCACATTAATTAAAAGCCCAGAGCCTGCATCAAAACTGGTTCAATCAACCTTTTTTAAAAATAAAATAGAAATTCCAATAAAAAACATTTCTATTCTAAGTTTAATTGGTCATTCTAGATTAGTTACAAACGGTTATGAAAATAACCCTAAAAACAATCAACCGGTTTTTAAAAATGATTTGACTTTAATTCATAATGGAATTATAGTAAACTATCAAGAAATAAGAAATCAATTTAATTTAAATAACATTGAAAGTGAGTTAGATACTGAGGTATTATCCGATTTAATTGCATATTATCAATTACAAGGCTTACAATTAACCCAAGCTATTTTAAAAGCCTATCAATCCATAAAAGGAATGGCTTCAATTGCTGTTTTTTCACAAAATAAAGAAGAGTTAAATTTAGCAACTAATAATGGATCACTATATTTTTGTTGGAGTACAGATAAACAATCCTTTGTTTTTGCATCAGAACGACATATTTTAAATATTTTAATTGATGATTTAAAATTGCAAGAATTTAAAAAAGAAAATTGCGCTAATCTTTTACCAAATCATTTTTTAAAATTAAATTTTAAAACAAATGAGTTTCAATTAGGCAATTTTAAGGATGAAGTAAAAGATTTTGATTTACCTACTATTCAAATTACATCGGAAGTATTACAATATACTTTGCCACATAAAAAATACATCAACAACAGTTTAAATCACGAAGAAGAAAATGTGCCTGAACAACTTTTGAAAGAAGTTGAACGTCGAACATTAAAAATTAACAATTTAAAAAGATGTACAAAATGTGTTTTACCAGAAACCTTTCCATATATAACATTTGATTATAAAGGGGTTTGTAATTATTGCAACAATCATGTTAGCAAACCAAAAATAGGAATTGAAAAATTTACAGAAATTGTAGCTCCATTTAGAAGTAGTACTAAACAAAAACACGATTGTTTAATTCCTTTTAGTGGAGGTAGAGATAGTTCGTATGTGCTACATTACGTAAAAAAGGAAATGGGATTAAATCCAATTGCATTTTCATATGATTGGGGTATGTTAACCGATTTAGGAAGACGAAATCAAAGTAGAATGTGCGCAGAGTTGGGTGTGGAGCACATTTTGATATCGGCAGATATTCGAAAAAAAAGAAAAAATATACAACAAAATGTAAGTGCTTGGTTAAAACGCCCATCGTTAGGAACCATACCATTATTTATGGCTGGTGACAAACAATATTTTTATTATAACAATTTAATAAAAAAACAAAACAATATAGATTTATCCATTATGGGAGAAAATCCATTGGAAAAAACAGGTTTTAAGGTATTATTTAGTGGGGCTAAATTAAGTAAAAATGGCTTAATGTCTCGTCACATGAATTTTGGTAATAAATTAAAAATGTTACAATTTTACGGCAAAGAATTTTTACTTAATCCAGCATATTTAAACTCATCTTTAATAGATTCCACCAAAGCATTTTTTTCCTATTACGGTATTCCTCACAATTTCGAAAATATATTTGATTATATAGATTGGGATGAACAAACTGTAAATGATGCCATCATTAACTTATATGATTGGGAAACAGATCCAGAAACTACCACAACTTGGAGAATAGGTGATGGAACGGTAGCGTTTTACAATTACATTTATTTTATGGTAGCTGGATTTACAGAAAATGATACATTTAGAAGTAACCAAATACGAGAAGGAAAAATTACCAGAGAAGATGCCATACAAAAAATTCAGCAAGAAAATAAAATTAGATGGAATGCAATACAGTGGTATTGTAAAACAATAGGATTAGATTGGAAAACTGCAATTGGTATTATTAATCAAATAAAATCAGATGTTTAATAAAAGTAAATTTAATATTGACCTAAGTTGGAATATAATTTCTTTTGTTGTTTCAGCAATAATGGGTTTATTATTAAATGTATTAATTGTAAAAGTGAGGGGATACGACAAATTAGGATTGTTTAATCAAGTTTATGTTTGGTATATATTGTTATCTCAAATTGCAGTTTTTGGAATCCATTTATCCATTCAAAATATAATACCTATTACTGAAAAAATTGAGGATAAGAAAAATCAGTTAGTTGCGGCATTACTTTTAAGTTTATTTACTTCGATACCTTTATTTATAGTAATAAAAATTGTTCTCCACTATTTCGTAATAATAGACTATGAGGAACAAAAAAGATTAATTTACACACTTCCTGCATTAATTTTTTTCTCATTCAATAAAATACTACTATCTTTTTT
>JBEEPA010000339.1:0-3155 GCA_041191385.1 Bacteroidota bacterium
CGAAAACATTAATAATTACCAATACAATGCATTATTTATTAACCTAAAATTTATACCATGAAATCTAAAATTAATTTAATCTTTAAAAGTGCAATTTTTACTTCTCTTTTATTATTTTCAAGCTTATCAATAGCGCAAAATGATAATTTAATAGAAGCTTTTACTAAAAGTTATCAGTACGAAAAAAATGGAAATTATGCTGCAGCTATATCTACTTTAAAAAATGTTTATATTGAAGATTCATATGAATGTAATTTACGCTTAGGCTGGTTAACTTATAATGCAGGTTTATACCAAGAATCTATTTCTTATTATCAAAAAGCTATAAATTTAATGCCTGTTTCGATCGAGGCTAGATTAGGCTACGTTTATCCTGCTGCTGCATTTGGAAATATGACGAATGTTATCATACAGTATAAAAAAATATTAGAAATTGACCCTCAAAATTCACTTGCAAATTATAAATTAGGATATATTTATTACGATAAAAAAGATTTTCAAACTGCTTTTAAGTACTTCGAAAAAGTTGTAAATCTTTATCCTTTTGATTATGATGGCTTAATTATGTTTGCTTGGACAAATTTACAATTAGGAAAATCCCGTGAAGCTAAAATATTATTTAAAAAAGTATTATTACTTTCTCCTGGAGATCAAAGTGCTACAACTGGTTTGGAATTAATAAAATAAAATATTCACCTCAAAATCATACACTATGAAAAAATCAGTTTTAATAGTTTTTGCATGTTTTGCAGTTTTTAGCTTAACAGCTAACGAATTAAGTTTATCCAATTTAAACCGAGTTAAAGTTCCAAGGGCTCAAAAAATTATGAATAAAATGGATAAAGACAACGACGGTAGGATTTCTAAACAAGAAGCCAAAGGTCGACTTAAAAAACAATTTGGAAAATTTGATACCAATAACGATGGTTTTTTAACCCCTGATGAGTTAAAACACAATCAAAAAAGAAAAAGAAACTAACAACACAGGTTAAAATTAAAATTCAAAATTGGGGTGTTAAAACAAATTAATACCGTAAAGCAATTGTTTCTAACACCCTTACCTTGCATTGCCTTTTTGAATCAAATTAAAAAACTTAGAGAGAATTTGTAAACTCAACATCTTCTCCTATTAAATACTGTAACAATTCAATAAAAATATTTTTATTACCGTGCCAAAAATAGAAATATTTTGTATTTTTGGCACAGTAATAAACCAAAAACAAGGGTGTGATGAATAAATTGGTAGGTCGTTTACGAGAACAGGAAATTTTAACGGATGCGTTAAATAGCCATAGATCGGAATTGATAGCCATTTACGGAAGAAGAAGAATTGGGAAAACCTACCTAGTGAGAACATTTTTTGAAAAACAAATTATTTACAGTTTTACTGGATTAAGTAACGGTAAAAGGAGTAATCAAATAAAAAACTTCATGCTTAAATTAAATGAAGTAACAAACAATTTTAAGGGCGAAAAACAGCCTAGTGATTGGCTAGAAGCATTTAGCTATCTAAAAAGTTATATTAAAGGCATAAAAGAAACCAAGAAAAAGAAAGTAATATTCATTGATGAATTTCCTTGGGTAGATTCTCATAAATCTGGATTTTTATTCGCTTTTGAAAATTTTTGGAACGACTACTGCACAACAAGAAGTGATTTAATAGTAGTAGTATGTGGCTCTGCTGCCTCATACATGGTAAAAAAAATAATTAATAATACAGAGGGATTAAGTAAAAGAATAACCCAAACTATAAAGTTAAATCCGTTTAATTTATTTGAAACTCGAGATTTTTTCAAGTATAAGGGTATCCCAATGGAGGAGTATGAAATACTTAAAATATACATGGTGCTAGGAGGAGTTGCCGAATATCTAGAACATGTAAAACCTGGAGAATCAGCAGTAATGACCATTGAAAATTTATGTTTCCAACAAGGCGCTTATCTTGAAAATGAATACGAACAGGTATTTAAATCGCTTTTTGAAGTAAGTTCCTTTCATCAAAAAATAATGGACACTTTATCAAAAGGGAATAAAAAAGGCATTACAAGAGATGAAATTCTTGAAGCATTAAGTATCTCCTCTGGGGGAAGATTTTCTGATGCCTTAGAGGAACTCATGCAATCAGGATTTGTATTAAAATATGATGCCTACCGAGATGATAAAAAAACAACACTTTATCGCATTTATGATGAATATTGTTTGTTTTATCTTCAATTTATGGTACCCTTTAAGGGTTCAAAATGGACACAAATATTTCAAAAACCAGCATATACAACTTGGTGTGGCTTCGCTTTCGAAACTATATGCTTAAAACATGCTATGCAAATAAAAAAAGGTTTAAAATGTGATCAAATTCAATCCAAAAATTTCAGTTGGAACAATAATAACACTCAAGTTGATTTAGTGATTGATCGAGAGGACGATGTTATAAACCTTTGTGAAATTAAGTTTTATAACCAAGAGTTTTCAATAGACCAAGATTATTTTAATATACTAAGAAATAAAGAAAACCAATATCGAAACACTACTAAAACCAAAAAAAGCATTTATACGGCCTTTGTTACCACCTGGGGTGTAAAAGCAAATCAATACAGTAAAGCAATTGTTTCTAATGCTCTTACCATGCATTGCCTTTTTGAATCAAATTAAAAAATTTTCTATTCAAAACATAAGTAAAAAATCTTTCATTTATCAATAATAGTATTTCAATTTTGTAACGTGAGCTCAACTCCCAAGGGTTAAATACACAAAAAAAAATGGTGTCTGTTACTAAAATTATATTATTGGGCATGTACGTAACTCCTTTTTTTTGGGAGAGGTGCCCGAAGGGCGGAGAGGGTTTTTTATTTACCCCCTTATACCCATAAAAAAAAACACTTTTTTACACTACTAAATATTTATTAAAACCCATTTAAATAAACACTTGTAAAGAATTTGTAAAATCAAGATCGTCCCTGATTAATTATGAGTTTGCTGTTAAGCAATATTTTGATTTGTAATACCAATTAAATTTAGAAATAAGCTTTATTTCCAAATTTAATTGGTATTATACCCTTAAAAAAAATACACTTTTTTAAACTGATAAATATTTATTAAAGCCCAATTAAATGAACACTTGTAAAGAATTTGCAAACTCAAGATCGTCCACGATTAAA
>JBEEPA010000340.1:0-3475 GCA_041191385.1 Bacteroidota bacterium
ATCTGTTAAAACTTTTTGCATGAACAAACCATAAATTGGTAAAGCTGTGCGAATTGCTTCACCCGTTGCAGAAGTTTTAAAATGCACACTTCTGTCCTCTGCACCAACCCAAACACCACCAATTAACCCTGAAGTTATACCAATATACCAACCATCCGAATAATTGTTTGATGTACCCGTTTTGCCACCAACATCGTTTTTATAAACCAAGTTTTGATATTGAAAAAGCGCTTGAGAAGTTCCTTGATACTCCTCAATAGTTCCTTTGAACATATACGACATTAACCATGCAGTTTCGGTTGATAAAACCCTGATTTTCTTTTGTTTAAACTGAGCTAAAACTTTACCTTTTCTATCTGTAATTTTTGCAACCAAAATTGGCTCGATTTTATATCCCCCATTAATAAAAGGTGCATAAGAAGCGGTAAGTTCCCATAAAGAAACATCATTAGTACCTAAACCAATAGAAGGAACGGGTTGGAGCGGACTTTTAATACCTAATTTTTTAGCCATTTTAGCAACGTTTTTTGGTCCACACTCTAAAGTTAACTGTACCGCAATACTATTGATAGACATTGCCATTGCCTGACGTAAAGTAATGGGTTCATTTGTAAAAACTCTATTAGCATTTTTAGGTTCCCAAACTTGAATCTCACCATTTTCTTCATATTCATGTCGGATATATTTATCAACCCTAGTATCGCACGGACCATTACCTTGCTCAAAAGCAGTTGCATAAACAAAAGGTTTAAAAGTTGAACCAGGCTGACGTTTAGATTGAACAATATGATCATACTCAATCACATCATGATTCCAACCACCCACGTAAGATTTAATATGTCCAGTGTGAGGATCAAGCGTATAAAAACCACAACGCAACATTTTTTTGTAATGCGCTAATGAATCCATTGAGCTGATATCCATAGTTACAAAACCATCATGCGTATAAATTTTACGAGGATTTGGTTTATTTAAATAGTAAAAAATCTTTTCCTCGTCATTACCAAAACGTTTTTTTAAATTTCTATAAGCATCCGTTTGTTTGATATTAGTTTCTAAAAAATTTGGAATTTCAACTTTATTTGCATCCACCCAAGGATTTTGTCCAGCCCAATGATTATCAAAACGTTTTTGTAAAGATTTCATATGTTCAGCCACAGCTAGTTCCGCTTTAGCTTGCAATTCCATATCAATAGTAGAATAAATTCTTAATCCATCAGTATAAATATCATATCCATTCTCGCTACACCATTGGCTAATTTCACGAGCAACAGCAGAGCGAACGTAAGGTAATTTTGAATCCTGCGGTTTTTCAACATGAAAATTTAATCGGATAGGTTTTTTTACAGCTTCTTTAAATTCACTATCGTTAATAACTCCATGTTTTTTCATCAAGGATAAAACAACATTTCTTCTTTCTAAAGATTTATCTGGATGTAAAACAGGGCTATAAGTAGTAGTAGCTTTTAACAAACCAATTAAAATTGCAGCCTCATCTGCAGTTAATTGTTTAGGTCGTTTATTAAAATAAGTTTTTGCAGCAGTTTTAATACCGTAAGCATTACTACCAAAATCCACTGTATTCATATACAATAATAAAATATCTTTTTTAGAATAGTTACTTTCTAATCTGCGGGCAACAGTCCATTCTTTTATTTTTATATTTAAAGTTCTAATCCCTGGAATGTAAGATAATAAACCCCTATTTGATTTACGAATTTTAAAAAGATTTTTAGCTAATTGTTGTGTAATTGTACTTGCTCCACGTTTATCACCTTTAATCATGTAATAAAAAATAGAAATATTTGCTTTCCAATCGATTCCATTATGCTCATAAAAACGAACATCTTCAGTAGCAACTAAGCCCTTATAAAACAAAGGGTTAATATCCTTCATTTCCACAGTAGAGCGATTTTCGTGAAAATACTTACCAATTAATTCCCCATTTGCAGCATACAACTCTGATGCAACTGGTAATTTTGGATCCTTTAATTCCTCTACAGAAGGCATACTACCCATTAACCATAAAAAATTATAATTGAAGCAGAGATATATAAACAAAAAGGTTAAAACGGGAATTCTCAACCATTTTAGTTTCCAAAACTTTTTAAAAATTACTATCACTCTGTTTTTAATGGTCATTTATCAATATTTTCATCAAAAGTATATATCCTTTTTTCTACAATCAAACTTTATTGAATAATTTAACTAATAATAGATTGTCAATTAACAAAAAGTTTGATTTTTAAGCTTGATAATAATTAAATTTTCATTGCACGAGAAATAACCAATTTTTGAATTTCGGAAGTTCCCTCATAAATTTGTGTAATTTTAGCATCACGCATTAAACGCTCCACATGAAATTCTTTTACAAAACCATAACCGCCATGTACTTGTACAGCTTCTGTAGTAACTTTCATTGCGGCTTCGCTTGCTGCTAATTTAGCCAATGCGCTTGCAACATCATATTCCTGATGCATATCTTTTAACCAAGCAGCTTTATATACTAACAGTCTTGCACTTTCCACCTGCATTTGCATTTCTGCCAATTTAAAACTTATGCCTTGATGATCTATAATTGGTACACCAAAGCTTTTACGTTCGTTAGCATATTGTATAGCTCTTTCCAAAGCACCCGATGCAATTCCAAGAGCCTGAGCAGCTATTCCAATTCGTCCGCCAGCCAAGGTTTTCATGGCAAACTTAAAACCAAAACCCTCCTCTCCTATCCTATTTTCTTTAGGCACTTTAACATCTGTAAACATAATCGAGTGAGTATCTGATGCACGAATGCCCATTTTATTTTCTTTAGGACCTACCTGAACTCCATTACTATTTTTTTCAACAATAAACGCATTTATTCCACGATGTTTTAAAGTAGGATTACTTTGAGCAATAACCAAATAAATACTAGCCGAATTTCCACTAGTTATCCAATTTTTAGTACCATTTAGCAAATAATAATCTCCTTTATCTATAGCAGTTGTTTTTTGAGAAGTAGCATCCGAACCTGCTTCGGGCTCACTTAAACAAAAAGCACCATGAATTTTACCTTGCGCCAAAGGAACTAAGTATTTAAGTTTTTGTTCTTCTGTCCCAAAAGTTTCTAAACCCCAACAAACCAATGAATTATTCACACTCATTACTACAGAAGTACTTGCATCAACTTTAGAAATTTCCTCCATTGCCAATACATAACTTAAAGTATCCATACCTGCCCCGCCATATTGAGGAGAAACCATCATTCCTAAAAAGCCTAATTCGCCTAATTTTTTAATTTGTGAAGTTGGAAATAACTGATTTTCATCTCTATCCATCACACCAGGCAACAACTCTTGTATCGTAAAATCTTTAGCTGTTTGTTGGATCATTTTATGTTCCTCGCTTAACCCAAAGTTCATAAGTATATAATTTATATTTTGCTAATAAATTTAATACTTAATGAGGAATAAATGGTTACAAAAATTAACTTGGG
>JBEEPA010000341.1:0-8593 GCA_041191385.1 Bacteroidota bacterium
GATAATCTTTCGGATAAAAATACCAAAAACAAGGTGATTAAAATTGCGGTTGTGGCGCGTTCGTATTGTAATATCGAAAACGAATGGTACAACTCGTATCCAATCCCTCCTGCTCCAACGGCGCCCATTAAAACGGATAATCGGATGTTTACCTCGAACCTAAAAATGGTATTGGTAATTATAGAGGGTAAAACCTCTGGAATTACACCAAAAAATATCATTTGTATTTTGTTTCCTCCAACAGATTCTATGGCTTCTAAAACCTTTGGACTCACTTCTTCTATGGCATCAGCAAAAAGTTTCCCTAACATACCTATACAACCTAACGATAAGGCTACTACACCTGCAAAAGCGCCTAAACCTAAAGCGGCAATAAGTAATAAAATCACAATAATTTCGGGTAAAGCACGCTCGATTGTTAAAATAAACCTGCTGGTGTTGCGCAACCATTTTGGCGAAATGTTGGATGCGCCCATTAAACCAAAAATCAAACTTAAAATACTTCCAAAAATAGTGGCTAACAATGCAAATAATACGGTATCTAATGCCGGAATTAACATATCGCTAAACGCTGCCCAATCTGGCGGAAACATAAAACCTATAAATTTTAATCCGTTGGGTATGCCTTCTACAAAATCATGAATATTTACTTTACAAGATATTGCTGCAAAATAGGAAGCAATTAACAAAACTATAATAGCAATGCTGTTGTTTCTAATTTTGTTTCGTTTATAGGTATTATAATCTGTGTACATATTATTCTTTTAATTCTGCTGTGTTAAACCTGAGATTGATTAAAATTGTGCGCTCAGAATTCAAATAGCGTTTCAGCTACAATCTTGAATTTTTGAAGGATAGCGAGCTATCGTGAATAAATTCAAGGCAGTAGATGGAAGGCTCATTTGAATAAACAAAGGCCATTTCGACAGAAAACACCCATCTTCTGCCTATAAAAAATTCAAAATAGCCCGCTATTTTTTCATTTTTCATAGTTGAATCTGAGTATTTTCAATCGTTCTGAGCACGCAATTTTATTCCAACTCAGGTTTTAAATCAAATCCTAAATCTTTTATTTCGTTTGCCATTTTTCTAAACACGTTATAATCTGTATCATGAATTGGTACATAATTGATTTCGAAACTGTATTGGTTGCGTAAAATTTGCCAGGTTTCCGGACTGTTTTTTTTCATGTTGATATACGCATTTTGGATTTTCTTTTTTAAATCTTCGGGTAAATCTTTGCGCACAAACGACGGACTAGCTAATAAAGGCTCGGATTCCCAAATGATTTTAAAATCGCTTTCTTTTATTCTGCCATCGGTTAAAAATTTATGAATCCCCGATTTATACACCGCTGCAATGTCCACTTTGCCAGATATTGCCGTAAATATCGCCGATGTATGATCCGTGGAGGTAAATACTTCTTTAAAATCCTCGGGATATATTCCATGTTGTTGTAATACATATCTAGGAACTAAATGCCCCGAACATGACGTTGGATATGCCCAAGATAAGGTAGTTTGTTTACTTAATCGTTTTAAATCTTCTAAATTGTTAATAGGCGAATTGGGTTGTGTAATAAACAAAGTACGGTAATAATCTGTATGTCCTTCGGGAACTTTAGTGGTTACAATAGCTTCTGCGCCTGCTTTTTCGGCTGCTACTAAATAAGTAAACGGACCGCCAGAACCTACATGAATTTTATTGGCACGCATGGCTTCTATCATGGCAGATGGGTTGGAAACTAAAACGTGGCTCACTTCCATACCCAATTCCTTGCTAAAATATGCGGTAATGGCATCAATACGTTCGTTTGTACGTTCGGCATCGGAACTCGGACTAATACCAATTACCAATTGATTTTTTTTACTTTTACCCCCACAAGATAATAAGATTAAACAAAGTGCTATTTTTAAAACGATATAAATTTTGCGCATAACTTCTTTTTTTAGAACGCCCAAATTTATACACCAACTATAAAGAGAGTGTTAATGAATTATTATGTTATGATTAGTTTTGCTAATGTTTGATGAATATTTTTTTGCGCCTTTTACAATTAAAGTATTTTAATAAAGTTGAAATTAAAAATTAGATTGAAGTAAAAAATAAAGATTTAATTAATTATCTTAGTAACATGAATTTAAGAGATTCCATAAAATCCAAACCAAATGAGTTTATCATGTTATGCAAAAATCATGATGTTAAAAGTTTATACGCTTTTGGCTCATCTATTACAAATGGATTTAAAGAAGACTCCAGTGATATTGATTTATTAATTGAATTAAATACAATAGACCCTATTAAAAAAGGAGAAACTTTATTAAAATTATGGGATAAATTGGAAGCTTTTTTTCAACGTAAAGTAGATTTATTAACGCTTTCCTCTATCAAAAATCCAATACTAAAAAAAAATATTGAAGCATCTAAAGTTTTAGTGTATGAAGGAAATGAGCTTAAAGTATCTTACTGATATTTTAATGGCTATAGAGTTAATTGAAGATTTCACTAAAGAAATTA
Source organism: Bacteroidota bacterium (assembly GCA_041191385.1). Classification (GTDB taxonomy): domain Bacteria; phylum Bacteroidota; class Bacteroidia; order Flavobacteriales_C; genus JBEEPA01. The sequence goes on from JBEEPA010000341.1 coordinate 2,518, forward strand.
TCGATTTTAATTTATATGAATTAGATAGAAAAACGCAAAGTGCTGTTGAAAGACAGCTAGTTATTATTGGAGAAGCATTAAATAAATTTTCGAAACTTGAATCCGAAATTATAATTCATAACGATAAACAAATTGTTGGATTTAGAAACCGTTTGGTACATGCTTATGATAGTATAGATAACTCAATAGTTTGGGTAATTTTAAAAAAGTATTTAAATCCATTAAAATTAGAAATAGAAAAGATTATTAAACAAAATCAGTAGCTTTTATTCTCAAAACAATTGGTTTATCAGGAAAAAACCTCTGAGAAGATTTTGAATATCCACACCCATAATTTTGATTCGAGGATATACTTTGTAATAGTTACCAACCTTAACGGCAACGTTTCCAAAGGAAAATTTGTGATGTTGTAAATTTAAATTTTCCCAAAAATTTAATTCGTTTCCAAATCTTTAACTCCTAGTTCGTTTAAATACCAGGTAACGTATTGTAAAATTTCATCTACGTTTAAACAATCCACTAATGACGAATCGTTATTTAAAATAGGGGCGGAATTTGATTTTGAAAAATGTTTTGTGCCTATTAAATACGATGAATAAAAGTCTATTTTTTCGTTAAACTGTTCATCCAAAGTATTAAAGTTAGTAGTTGAATTGCTGTACACCGGTTTGCCCGCTCCAACCATTTTAAAAATTGCATCCACCACTGTTATTGCTTTTGGAACACTTTTACTGGTTAAATGAAAAACTTTTTGAGTAGTGTTACTTAATCCAACTTTTACCGCAGCTTTGGCAACATAATCCACCGGAACAACATTTACCAAAACATCCTCATCCATAATTAATTTTATAGGATTATTTTCCAAATATTGTTTATTTGCCTTGGTTATAATATTTTTAAATTGTACCAAACGCCTAATAAAACCATATAAACCACTAAAATTAAATGCAAAATAGGTTTTGCTGTGGCCGATAACTATACTGGGCCTAAAAATTTTAATTTCGAAACGATTTTCGGCTAAAATAATTTTTTCGGCAGCCAATTTACTTTGCTCGTAAATATTATTGCTTTCGCTACTTTCCACCACCGTTTCTAAAATTTCGCCTGTTTTTTTTCCTACCACATAAGCAGTACTAAAATGGTTAAATTTTTTGGTGTTTAATTGATAAGCCAATTCCAAAATAGTTTTGGAACCCGTGATATTGGTGTGGTAAATATCTTCCTTATATTTTTCGTCGTAGTTTAACGATGCCGCAACATGCCAAAAATGATCTACCTCAACAAGTACCTGATTTTTAATCACATCAAACGAACTAAACAAATCTCCTTCTACAATTTTACATCTTTGCAAATCGCTAATAGCAATTAGGTTTTGATAGTTAAATTTCTCTATCAAATCCGTTATTAAATCCATAAATCTTTGATGTGCGGATTTATTTTTCGACCTACGAACCAAACAATAAATATCATCATTGGTATGCATCAAAAGCTCTAAAACAATGGACGAGCCAATAAAACCAGTTGAGCCTGTTATAAAATGTGTTTGATGGGTTAAAGATGGGGTACTTAAAGCGTTTGTAAACATTAAAATAGTATATGATTGTAAAAATACACTAAATATTTATCAACCCATTTAAACTATGGAAATAAAGTAAACGATTTGTAGTTTTGGTAAAATTTATGTGGACGTTTTGAAAATTTAAATTCAATAGTAGGTTGTTTAAAATTCATCTTTTTCATTAATTCGTCAAAATTACCTTCTTTGGAAAAATTTTCTGAAGAATTATAAACCCCATTTACTTCTACATTTTCGTATGGGTGTAAAATAAACATTTTTTCTTTTATAAAAAACTTAAATTCTTTTAGCACCTCAATGTCTTTATACTTAAATACCAATTTAAAATTTAATTGATTTGTATCTTTAATTAATTCTTGAGATATAAGTTGAACACCCTCTAAATTTAGTTTTTCTAAAGTTAAAATCTTATTTAAAATTACTTGTGCACTGTCTGTATTTTCGGCTTGTAAATTCAAGTAATTTATAGTTATTTCCTGTTTCTTTTGATCTAGGGAAACTATACTTGTTTCGGAGATTATTTCATGTTGAAACCCAAACATAAATGAAAGGCTAAAAAAGTAAAAGTTAATTAATGTCATGATTGATAATTTAATATTTATATTTTTTTCTAAACTCAATTTTTTGCGCTTCTCTTTCTAGCAACAAATGTGCTATAATTTCTCCTGCGGTTTTATTTTGAGGATTTTGGGCTAAAGCTAATTTAACTTTTTGTTCGGATACATCTATTCTGTACAAAATACTTACTAAGTGATTAAAATTATGTAAAACCAAATCGTTTAAATACGTAGCTAAACGCTCCATCATCTCGGTATCCGTTGCGCCATTTAATTCCTCTTGTAAATGCAATTTGTTTACAATAAGCGATATTGCGTTTTCCATAACTAAACTATTGTAATTATAAAACAAAAAAGCTTGTAGTTTCCTACAAGCTTTTAAGTGATCGCGAAAGGATTCGAACCTTTGACCGTCTGCTTAGAAGGCAGATGCTCTATCCAGCTGAGCTACGCGACCGTTTAATTTAACTTTATGTTAAATCGGAGGGCAAAGATATTACAATTATTTGTAAAATAACAAAAAAATAGCTGTTTTTTTAATGCTTTGCTCTCGTGCAACTTTATTTATAGTACCACATTAATAATTTTGCCCGGTACTACAATTATTTTTTTAGGTGTTTTGCCTTCTATCCATTTTTGTGCATCGGGATGATTTAAAGCAATTTCCTCTACTTCCTTTGGTTGTAAAGCCAAATCTAACTCTAAAGTAAACCTGGTTTTTCCGTTAAAGGAAACTGGATATTTAAAGGTATCTTCTTTTAAATAATCGGGATTAAATACTGGGAATTTTGCTGTTGTGATACTTTGTGTATTGCCCAATTTTTCCCATAATTCCTCGCAAACAAAAGGTGCAAAGGGCGATAAAATTACAACTAAATCTTGTAAAATTGTTTTAGAGGATGTTTTTAATTTGGTTAATTCGTTTACACAAATCATAAATGCACTTACGCTGGTATTAAACGAAAAATTTTCGATATCCTCCTGTATTTTTTTAATCGCCTGATGCATTACTTTTAACTCCTCTTTACTAGGCTCAGTGTCCGTAACTCTCCAACCTTCGGGTGCATAAAACAAGTTCCATACTTTTTTTATAAAACGATTAATTCCATCTATTCCATTGGTGTTCCATGGTTTACTTTGTTCCAACGGACCCAAAAACATTTCGTACATTCTTAAAACATCTGCGCCATAATCGGCCACAATTTGATCGGGATTTACAACGTTAAATTTGGATTTCGACATTTTTTCTACCTCTTCGCCGCAAATGTATTTTCCGTTTTCCAACTCAAAATCTGCATCTTTAAAATCATCGCGCCACAATTTAAATTTTTCGATATCCAACTCGTTGTTTTTTACCATGTTTACATCTACATGAATTGCCTGAATATCATCCCAATTTTGAATTAAATTTTTAGAGATAAATTTTTGTGTTCCTTTAAAACGATAAGCAAAAGATGAGGTTCCTAAAATCATCCCCTGATTGATTAATTTTTTAAACGGTTCATCAAAATTAATACAGTTGATATCGTACAAAAATTTACACCAAAAACGCGAATACAATAAATGCCCTGTAGCGTGCTCGGTTCCTCCAATGTATAAATCCACCTGGTTCCAATATTTCGCCAAATCTGCTTCAACTAAATTGGTATCATTTTTTGGGTCCATGTAGCGTAAAAAATACCACGAACTACCTGCCCAGCCTGGCATGGTGGTGGTTTCTAACGGATATTGTTTTTCCCATGTCCAGTTTTCTGCCCTAGCCAAAGGCGGTTCGCCTTCTTCGGTTGGTAAAAACTTATCCACTTCGGGTAAAATCAAGGGTAAATTTTCTACAGGAATAGTATAAGGAATATTGTTTTTGTAATACACCGGAATGGGCTCTCCCCAGTATCTTTGTCGGCCAAAAACCGCATCCCTTAATTTATAATTGGTTTTACTTTTTCCTATATTTTTAGCTACAACCGCTTCAATAATTTTGTTGCTCGCTTCTTTAACCGATAAACCCGTAATAAAATCCGAATTTATGATTTTTCCTTCTTTACTTTCGTAAGCTTCTTTTTCGATATTTCCACCCTCTACAACAGGTAAAATTGGCAAATTAAAAGTTTTAGCAAAAGCATAATCGCGCGAGTCGTGTGCTGGAACCGCCATAATTGCACCAGTTCCGTAACTCGCCAACACATAATCGCCCACCCAAACAGGTATTAATTTTTGACTAAATGGATGTACCACATACGCACCTGTAAAAACACCTGTAACGGTTTTAACATCGGCTAATCTTTCCCTTTCGGATTTATTTTTAGTATTTTGAATGTAAGTTTCTACCTCATTTTTTTGTTGTTCGGTAAGCAAATTGGCAACCAAAGGATGCTCGGGCGCAACTACTAAAAACGAAACACCAAAAATAGTATCCGGACGTGTTGTAAAAACCTCGATGTACTCCTTAGAATCTTGAACCGAAAATTGTACGCTACAACCCTTAGATTTTCCAATCCAATTACGTTGCGATTCCTTTAAACTATCCGTCCAGTCCAAACTATCCAAACCTTGCAACAAACGCTCTGCATACGCAGTAATACGCATATTCCACTGTTTCATTAATTTGCGCTCTACGGGATATCCACCACGTTCGCTTACACCATTCACTACCTCATCGTTGGCTAAAACTGTTCCCAATTGCGGACACCAATTTACGTACGATTCGCCTAAAAATGCCAAACGATATTCCATTAAAACAGCACTTTGTTGTTCATCGTTTAAATTATTCCAATTGTGTTCGTTGGTGGATTTAAATTTAGCAATTAAAGTTTCTATGTTTTCGGCTTTATTGGAAGTTGGATTATACCAAGAGTTAAACAACTGAATAAAAATCCATTGTGTCCATTTGTAATACTCAGGGTTACTCGTTCTAATTTCTCTATCCCAATCGAAACTAAACCCAATTTTATCCAATTGTTCACGGTAACGATTGATATTATCTACAGTAGTAATAGCAGGATGTTGCCCTGTTTGTATGGCATATTGCTCGGCAGGTAAACCAAAGGAATCGTAACCCATGGGATGCAGCACATTAAAACCACACAATTTTTTGTATCGCGCATAAATATCCGAAGCAATATAACCCAGCGGATGCCCCACATGTAAACCCGCGCCAGATGGGTAAGGAAACATATCTAAAACATAACATTTTGGTGCATTGGTAGCGGTTTTAGTTTCAAAAACCTTGTTAGTTTTCCAGTAATTTCTCCACTTATTTTCGATACTATTGTGTTGGTATTCCATAACGATTTTTTAGATTTCCGCTAAAATAATAAGAAAATACTGTACAACAATTGAATACATTTAAATTATGAGTAGATTTTACGCTAAGCTTCACTTCGGTTTAGTTTTTATATGTTAGCAAAGGTGTTAATATTTTGTTTTTGGTTGACATTTATTCATAATTATTGTAAATTTGTCAACTAAACTAAATTCTTATGAAATGAGCCATGACCCGTTTGGACACAAACACAAATGAGTAAAAGGCGTAACATTGTTCATGAACACAATTAAAAATTAATGCTATGTGAATAATAGCATATGGCAACTAAAAATTTAAAATTATATTCTTATGAAAGAAATAATCTCACAAAAAATTAAAAATGCTAGAGCATTGAAGGGGCTTTCTCAACAGGAATTAGCTGATATGATTGGTGTTTCTAAACAAATGATTAGTAAATATGAAAAAGGAGAATCTATTCCTACTAGTTCTAATCTTTTAAAATTAAGTAAGTCTTTAAAAGTAAAGATTGATTATTTTTTCAAGCCAAGTAAGATTGAGTTAGGTACTTTAAATTTCAGAAAAAAAAGTTCATTTTCTAATAAAAAGCAAGAATCATTAGAGCAATTAATAAAGTTGAATCTTGAAAATTATCTTGAAATTGAAGATTTGTTACAAATTGAT
>JBEEPA010000342.1:0-6277 GCA_041191385.1 Bacteroidota bacterium
TAAAGTATCAGGAGAATTAATCGTTACACTTGCAAAATCAATACATCCATTATCATCGGTAACACTAACCGTATAAACGCCATTACATAAATTATTTATTTCATCGTTTATACTATCCGAAGCCAAAGTATTCCATAAATAGGTATAAGGTAAAGTACCGCCAACAGTTGTTACTTTAGCCATTCCATTACAATCGGTTACACATAAATTATCCAACGAATCTGTAATATTTGCCTGAACAACCTTAGGCGCATCAATTATAATAGAAGCTGTATCTAAACAATTGTTTCCGTCTCTTAGCTGAACCAATAAAGTTCCAAAACAAACATTACTAACTGAATTTGTTGTTGGGTTTCCGGGTACATTTAACCAAATTAATGATAAAGGTGCATCTCCAGATATAAAATTTACCTCAGCAGTAGCATCACAAATACCATTACAAGTTACCAAGGAAGAATCTTTTTGATAAACAATTTGTTGTGGTTGAGTTAATGAAATAGTTAAAGTATCGCCACACTGAGCAACATCATACACCCGAACATTGTAAGTACCTGCACATAAATTATTTACAGTTGCAGTTGTGGGTGTTCCCGATGCATCATACCAATCGTAAAAATAGCTTCCTAAACCACCTGTTCCAGATACTGTTATGGAACCATCGCATGAATTATAACAACTTAAATTGCTTGTATTATTTACCGCACCAAAAACCTGAGTGGTTTGTATAACTTCTATTTCAAAAGTATCTACACAATTATTTGCATCTGTTAGTTCTACATTATAAAAACCTGCTGTTAAATTAAAAACTGTATCTGTATTTATATTTCCTAAGTCTAACCATTTGAAATTATACGGTGGATAACCTCCTGTAGGATTTAATTTTATATTACCATCGTTGGTAGAGTTACAAGAGATGTGTCGGACAGTAGCATTGATTTTTAAAGTATCAGGGCCAAAAACAGTTGCTACAATAGTATCCAAACAACCATTAAAATCTGAAATTTTAACTAAATAATCTCCAACACTTAAACTATCTGCTCTTGCTCCTATTTGATTTCCTGCTGTAAACCAATTATATTCATAAGGCGCTGTTCCACCTAAACCAACTACCTCGGCCTCACCATCTAAGCTGTAAAAACATAAGGTACTATCCATGGCTATTTGCATACCACTTAAAACTTGAGCTGGCTCATTTATTGTAACTAATCGCGAAATTGAACAACCGTTTGAATCTGTCATTGAAACATTGTATGTTCCCACACATAAATTATTTTCAGTAGTATCTGTTCCTAAATCTGGGGTATTTGTCCAGGAAAAAATATAAGGAGTTAAACCACCACTACCTCTAACAGTTGCCGAACCTGTACATTCTCCTTTACATAAAACATCTGTTGTATTAATTATAGAAATTGATAAACTACTTGGATTAATTAAGGGAACATTTATTAAACGATTACATAAAGAATCATCTGTTATGGATAAAGTATAATTTCCTGCACATAAATTTGGTATTGAAGCACTTGTTGGATTTCCAGGTATATTTAACCATTGTAACGTTTTTGTTCCTGTACCTCCAAAAGGAACAACTGATAAAATACCATCACAATCATTACTACAAGTGGGCAATCTTGATGTATTAAAAACGTTTAATTGGCTAGGCTGACTAATATTCACTGAGACAGTATCAGCACACTGATTGTTATCTAAAACCCTTACAAAATATGTTCCTGCACAAATATTAGAAATTTGATCAGTTGAAGCATTTCCGAAATTATACCAATCAACGGTATATGGAGCAATACCACCTGAATAGGCTACAGTTGCAGAGCCTATACATACACCAAAACACTTTAAATCTAAACTATCAATCATTTCAGCTCTAACATGCGTAGGTGGTTGAGTTAAAATAACTGAACTTGTATCTTTACATCCATTAAAATCGGTTACTTCAACAAAAGAAATACCTGCACATAAATTATTTACTGATGAACTAGTTTGATTTCCTGCATTGTACCATCTATAAACATAAGGAAAAGTTCCTCCAACCGCTTGCACTTCGGCTTCTCCTGCACAAACCCCAAAACATCTTAAATCCAAGGAATCAATTATGGATGAACTTAACTCTAATGCAGGTTCGGTAATTGTTATTTCTAATGTATCTGTACAATTTATTCCATCTGAAACAGCTAAATTGTAAGTTCCAGCACAAAACTGATTGTAATTTAATGTTGTTGGATTTCCTGGTGTATTGTACCACAAAAAATTATATGGTGCAGTACCTCCAGTTCTAGTAACCGTTACCGCTCCATTACACTCACCTTTACAAGGAATACTATTTAAAGTATTTAAAACTAAAGATAAAGTTGGAGGTTCGGTTATAGTTACCTCAACTGTATCTAAACATCCATTTGCGTCGGTGATTTTCACATTATATACTCCTGCACATAACCCAGTTAAGCTACTATCTGTACTGCCGCCGGGTAAATCGTACCAATCGAAACTATAGGGCCGCACTCCTCCTGATTGAATAACAGTTGCACTTCCATCACAAACTCCTCCACAACTTGCATTACTTGATACCACATTACCTGTTAATAAACCTAATGAAGGTATTTCTATTTCTAATGTATCCCTACAACCGTTATCATCAGTTACTCTAACTTGATATAAATCACCACATAAATTTGTAGCAGTTGGAGTTGTTGGATTACCGGGGACATTTAACCATAAATAAGATAAAACTCCTGTTCCTCCTGATGCTGCAACAGTAATTTCCCCATTACATTCACCAAAACATTGATTAAATACTGTATCAATTAAGGTGGTAGTTATCGAATCTAGTGGCTGAGTTATGATTATAGACACTGTATCTCTACAATTTTGTGCATCTCTTACAGCTACATGAAAAGTATCTGCACATAATTCGTTTACACTATTGGTAGTTGGAGTTCCTGAAACATTAAACCATGAAAGCTGATAAGGTGTTGTTCCTCCAGATGAACTAGCTGTTGCTTCTCCAGTACAGGCGTTAAAACACAAAACATTTGTACTGGATGTTATATTTATTTCCAAAGCTGTTGGTTCATCAATATTTACTTGTGCAGTTTCTATACAACCTCTAAAATCAGTAACAATTACATCATAGGTTCCTGAAGGTAAATTATTTACTGTGGCACCAGTTTCGGGATTAGGTGTGTTTAACCAATTGTAATTATATGGTGCTGTTCCTCCAGCAGGATTAATTGTAATAATTCCATTATCTAACTGAAAACAGGTTACATTAGTAGAATCGTAAGGTAAGGTTAAAATTGCAGGCTGCGTCATGATTAACTGTACAGTATCCATACAACCCCTACTATCGGTAACTCTTATATTGTAAGTTCTGGCACATAAATTTGTTGCTCTTGGTGTATTTTGATTTGCTGCATCATACCATAAATAAGTATATCCCGGAGTTCCTCCAGTTACTGCCGCTGTAGCTTCTCCATTACAATTTCCGTTACAATCTACTGTAATTAAATCTGTAAAATTGGCTTGTATATCTGCTGGTTGGGTAACTGTAAAAACCTGACTATTTGCAACACATCCTGTTGCGTCTGTTACGGTTAATTGGTAATTTCCTGCACGTAAATTCAAGGCATTTTGAGTTGTTTGTACCGGACTTGTATTCCAACTAAAAGTATATGGTCCTTGTCCGCCAAAAATCGATGTATTTAACCTACCATCATTTCCACCCGGACAAGTTACGTTTCTAGATGAACCTAAACGCAAAACAGTAATAGGAGAAGGACTTGATATTGCGATATCCACTAAAACTTCCTCAGTATTATCAAACAAATCGGTAACAATAACATTATATAATCCAGGATCTAATTCTATTACTTTATTCGTTCCATCTCCATTTAATGGTGGAGAGTTGGGGAACCAATCGTATGTAAAAGGTCCAACTCCATTATTTACAGTTAATTCAATTTCTCCATCTTTAGCACTGTGGCAACTTACGTTTATTACGTTTACTGTTATATCTAAAGCTAAAGGTTTAAGTAAATTTTTCGCACTAAAACTTGGTGGGGAAAGTAAATTAACGAATTCATTTACACCAAATTTTTGTGGAATTTTATTGCTATGGATGTTTAATAAACTAACTTTTCCTTTAATTTGATTTTGGACATTTTTAGGAAAACTAAACGTTTGAGAAATATACAAGTGGGCGTTTTCATCAGAAATGAAATAGACATTTCGATTCGTTTCAACAATTATGGTTTTAGCAAAAGTTTTACTATTTAAATTTATCTGAATATCTGATAAAGCTTTGATTATAACAGTATCTTGTAAACTTGGAACACTAGAACTAAAACTTCCCGAAATATCATCTAGCCAATTTTTAGGATTATTCCACTCCCCACTTTCGCCGACCCAATATTTTTTTTGGGCAAAACTTAAAACAATACAAAAGCTAAACAATGCAGTAAAAATCTGCATTTTATGTTTAATTTTTATATGTTTTTTAGTATTATCCACTTGTTTTTTAACGCCTATTTATAATTTAAGTTTCTTAAATATTTTGTTTCTCGAATAAATGATGAAGTGATGAATTGGGATGCATCAAACAAGGATATTCTTTATAATGTTTTGCCCCTTTAATCCACTGCCTACAAGTAACACACTCAAATTTATTTGCTAAATCAAACTCGGATTGATTGTAATCAAAACAAATTTCATCGCCTGGTTCAATAGCTTTTATAACTTTTATTTTTTTTTTGTCGATTACAATATTTGGAAAACAAGAATGGTTAATAAATGCCAATGGTGCTTTTACATTTATATGAACACTTGAACTAATTTGAATAGAATTACGTGTTGGGGAATGTATTTCCTCGCCTTCTATTACAAACAAAATTTCATTAACTTTATATTGCTGGACTGCAAACAAACCTTGCATCCCATTTACCTCTTTTACAATCATATACATCAAAGCAATTTGTTAATTTTAACTATTGCCTGTTAAAAACTTTACGAAAATAAGAAAAAACATATCAAATAAAGAAAATTGATGAAACAAATATGGGTATAAAGTTATTTTTGTACTTTTACTTTTTAAGAAATCAAATCATTTTGATATGCAGTTTAAAGATGTAATTGGCTTACATAAAGCAAAAGATAAATTATTATCGCAGTTTAAACAAGGTAGAGTTAGCCATGCTCAATTGTTTTTAGGCCCAGAGGGCGGCGGAAATTTTCAATTAGCTTTGGCGTATGCACAATTAATCAATTGTAAAAATCCTTCCGAAGATGATTCGTGCGGACAATGTTCGAGCTGTTTAAAATATCAAAATTTTCAACATCCAGATTTAACTTATATTTTCCCAAACAACACCAATGAAAATGTTAAAAAAGATCCTCAAAGCGAACTTTTTTACAAAGAATGGGTGCATTTTTTAAAAACTAAACCTTATTTCACATTAGAGGATTGGACAGAGGAATTAAACGCAGAGAACAAACAATTGATTATTAATAAACTGGATATTGCTAGCGTTAATAAATTTTTGTCGTTACGCAAAAGCGAAGGGAAATACAAAGTAATTTTACTTTGGTGGCCCGAAAAAATGAACCATGTTGCAAGCAATAAAATTTTAAAAATGCTAGAAGAACCCACTCCTGATAGTATTTTTATTATGGTTGGACATCAAAGTGAAGATTTATTACCTACCATTATCTCTCGTTTACAAATTTTAAATATCGAAAAATTAACTACACAAGAAATTACCAATGGATTAATGAAGATTGAATCCTTGCCCGAATCCAACGCTAAAAATATAGCCGCTTTATGCGATGGAGATATGGTAAAAGCGATTAAAATTTCTTCTAATCCAGAATCTGGACTTATTTACACCGATTTATTTATTCGTTGGATGCGTGCTTGTTACGAATTACGCATGGAAAATTTATTGGAATGGATAGATGAGGTAAGTAATTTAGGGCGCGAAAAACAAAAAGACTTTATAACTTATTGTTTACGAATGTTACGAGAAGTACTTATTAGCAACTATACAGATGGAAGTTTAAATAATATGAACGATGCCGAAAGTAAATTCTCTGTTCGTTTTAGTTTATTTATTCATGCAGGAAACATAAACTTTTTTCATCAAACTTTAAACGAATTAAACGCAGCAATCGAAAGAAACGGCCACCCAAAAATGCAATTTTTAAGCGTAAGTTTAAAAATATGTAATTACCTTAGGTTAAAGGTGTAAATTAATTTTTTAAAGGATTTATT
>JBEEPA010000343.1:0-4614 GCA_041191385.1 Bacteroidota bacterium
TTATGAAAGCAAATAATAATCAATGGTACGTAAATGAAATTTTAAACATTAAAGGAAATCCTAACAGTAATTTTAAACGATCCTTAATACAATTATCTAAACACAACACACCCACAAAAAAAAATGAATTAATCATTGAAATTGAACGAGGGATTTACACAAAAGAGTATAAGGAACTCACCAAAGAATATTACCTTAAATTTTAAAACGAATACCAAGTTAATTGATTACTTTTGTAAAAAAATAAAAAATGTACAAATCTATTATTCGCCCCATTTTATTTTTATTCGACCCAGAAAAAGTTCATTATTTTGTTTTTGATACATTAAAGTTTGTGCACAAAATTCCATTTGTAGGTAAAGTAATCAACTCTTATTATTCGGTATCAAACAAAAAATTAGAGCGTAATATTTTTGGGTTAAAATTTAAAAACCCAGTAGGTTTAGCAGCAGGATTTGATAAAGATGCCAAATTATACAACGAATTAGGAAATTTAGGCTTTGGATTTATTGAGATTGGAACTTTAACACCCGTTGGACAACCCGGAAATATTAAACCAAGATTGTTTAGATTACCAGAAGATAAAGCATTAATTAACCGAATGGGATTTAACAACGAAGGTGTAGATGCTGCTATTGAAAGATTAAAAAACAGAAAAGATAAAAACTTAATAATTGGAGGAAATATTGGTAAAAACACAGGGATAAATCCTGAGTTGACAGACGAAAATTACTTACAAGTATTTAAAAAATTATTCCCTTACGTTGATTACTTTGTAGTAAATGTTAGCTGTCCGAATGTTGGAAATTTAACTAAACTTCAAGAAAAAGAACCATTATTGCAATTGATGCAAAAAATAAGTGATGAAAATAAAAAACAAAATAATCCTAAACCTTTACTTTTAAAAATTGCTCCCGATTTAAGTGAAGTTGAATTGGATGATGTTATAGATATAATTAAGACATTAAACTTAGATGGTGTAGTTGCAAGTAACACATCTGTAGATAGATCAAATTTAAAAACAGATAAAAATTATATAGAAAAAATTGGTTACCCAGGAGGATTAAGTGGATTACCTGTAAAAGATAAATCCACTAAAACAATCAAGTATTTGTATCGAAAATTAGGCAATAACCACCCAATTATTGCAGTTGGCGGAATTCATAGTGCAGATGATGCACTAGAAAAATTGAATGCAGGTGCAGCATTAGTTCAATTATATACAGGTTTTATTTACGAAGGTCCTTCTTTAATTAAATCCATTAATAAAAAAATAATTCAACAAGGATAAAAGATATTTTTTTAGTAGCTTTAAGTTATTATTTTAAACAATGCCCTTAAAACCTAAAATTTTATTTTGTTTATCCAGATTTCCTTATCCATTGGAAAAAGGTGATAAACTACGTGCGTTTCAACAAATGCGTTATTTATCTCAATTTTATACTATCGATTTATTTGTTGTAAGTCATCAACATATTAATCCAAAACTTAAAGAAGAATTAAAACCATTTGTAAATGAAATTTATATTTATAAACTTTCATTTTTTAGTGCTTTTAGTGGATTAATGGTTGCTTTATTCTCAAAATATCCATTTCAAGTTGGTTATTTTTATAATTCCGGAGCTTTAAAATATTTTAATTCAGTTTTACACAAAAGTAATCCCAATTGTATTTTTACTCAATTAATAAGAATGAGTGAATATACAAGGAGAATAAATAACATTCCTGTTTATCTAGATTACATGGATAGTTTTTCCAAAGGAATGGAACGCAGAAAAAATAAATCAAAAGGAATTAAAAAATATATTTTTTCACTAGAAGAAAAAAAATTAAAATGGTACGAAACTATGGTTCATAACTATTTTGTTAAATCATTTATTATTTCCGAACAAGACCTATTAACCTTCGATACTAAAATACAAAATAAAATTACAGTTTTGCCCAATGGTGTTGATGATACTTTTTTTACTAAAGATGTAAATAAGCAAAAAAAATTCGATTTGATATTTACAGGAAACATGTCGTACCCACCTAATGTTGATGCAGTTATTTATGTTGCTAAAAAAGTATTGCCTATTTTATGGAAAACCAATCCTAATATTAATTTTTTGATTGCTGGAGCACAACCCTCTCCAAGTGTTAAAGCATTGGAAAATAACAAGATAAAAGTAAGTGGTTGGATGGATGATATAAGAGATGCATATCATTTAGGAAAAATTTTTATAGCTCCATTACAAATTGGTACAGGTTTACAAAATAAACTATTGGAAGCAATGAGTATGGAACTACCATGTATTACGAGTAACTTAGCCAATAACGCATTAGGCGCCACCCATTTGGATTCGATTTTAATTGCACAAAATCCAGAGGAATATGCAGAATTTGTATTAGAATTGTTGAATAATAAGAATTTATACCAAAAATTATCACAAAATTCCCGAATTTTTGTTCAAAAAAATTACAATTGGGAAGCAATAACACAGCAATTTATATCTTGTATAAAATCATAAATAAAGCACTGAAATTCAGTACTTTATTTACAGCTCTTTTCTCATCCTACCTACCGGTATATTAAGCTGTTCACGATACTTTGCTACAGTCCTTCGTGCAATCGGGTAACCTTTTTCTAATAAAACTTCAGCTAAACGCTCATCTGTTAAAGGTTTTCTTTTGTCTTCAGCAGCAATACAATCCTGTAATATTTTTTTAATTTCTCGTGTACTTACTTCTTCACCTGCATCATTTTCCATGCTTTCTGAAAAGAAAGACTTAATTAAAAAAGTACCAAAATCAGTTTGAATATATTTGCTATTTGCAACTCTCGAAACTGTTGAGATATCTAAACCAATAATATCAGCAATATCTTTTAAAATCATTGGTTTTAATTTAGTATCATCACCTGTTAAAAAGTATTCTTTTTGATACATCACTATAGCTTCCATAGTAACCAACAAAGTATTTTGTCGCTGTTTAATTGCATCAATAAACCATTTAGCCGAATCTAATTTTTGCTTAACAAATAAAACAGCTTCTTTATTTTCGGATTTATTTTTTTTAGCCGAATATTCCTTCAGCATATCTAAATAATCCTTACTAACCTTCAACTCAGGTGCATTTCTACCATTTAAAATTACTTGTAAAGCACCATCTTCATTGTTTAAATAAAAATCTGGAACTATTACTTGTTCCGACTTGGAAGATTCCTTCATAGAATTTCCAGGTTTTGGATTTAATTTTAAAATTTGATCTAAAGCATCTTTTAGCTCATCTTCATCAATCGAAAATTTCTTTAAAATTTTATCGTAATGTTTTTTCGAAAATTCATCAAAACAATCTTCTAAAATATATTTAGCCATTACAATATCGGGGTCGGACTGACTTTTTCTTTTAATTTGAATCAACAAACACTCTCTTAAATCTCTACAACCAACACCAGGAGGATCAAAAGTTTGAATAACTTTTAAAACATTTTCTAATTCTTTTTCACTTGTTGTAATATTTTGATAAAATGCTAAATCATCTACAATAGCCTCTAACTCTCTTCGAATATACCCCGAATCGTCTAAATTTCCAATTAAATATTCACCAATAACTTTTTGTTCATCGCTTAAGTTTTGCAAACCTAACTGATCCGATAATAACTCATGAAATGATTTTCCCATTGAAATGGGCATAGATTTATCTTCATCGTCTGGAGAAGAATTGTTTTGATAAGTTTTGTAAGATGGTTCTTCATCATCACTAATGTAATCGCTTAAATCAAAATCATCCCTTGAATTATCCTCGTTTCTTTCTTCATCAAAATTATTATCAGCCTCCGATTCAAATTCCATAGGTTCTTCTTCTCTACCCTCTTCTAATGCTGGATTTATTTCTAATTCCTCCTTTATTCTTTGCTCTAACGCGATTGTAGGAACCTGCAATAACTTCATCAACTGTATTTGTTGAGGAGATAATTTTTGCAAAAACTTTTGTTGTAAGGATTGATTTATCATAAGCTAATAAAATTAAAATTATCCATAAACGCTCTACGCTTACACTTCATCAAAAGTTTTAAAATTTACATTCTGTTTGGCATTTCTATTCCTAAAAGTAGCATGATTTCTTGTAAAGTTTTACCAGAAACATCATTTAAATATAATCTAAATTTACGTAAATTTACATCAACCTCATTTAAAATATATGTTGATGAGTAAAATTGGCTATATGTTTTGGCTAAATCATAAGCATAATTAGCTATTATTGCCGGACTATATTCTTTAGCAGCAAGAGACAATGCATTGAAATATTCAAGATTTTTAGCTATTAATTCTTTTTCAATTCCCGACAATTCTATATTATCATAATGAAATTCGTTTATATTTTTATCCGTAGATTTTTTTAAAATTGATTGTGTACGAACGTAGTTAAAAAGTATAAACGGACCTGTGTTTCCATTAAAATCGATAGATTCTTCAGGATTAAAAACCATTCCTTTACGAGGATCTACTTTTAAAATAAAATATTTTAAAGCAGACATTCCAACTTTGTAATTAATTAAATTAATATCTGTGGTTGATAAACCATCTAATTTTCCCTTTTCTTCATTAGCTTTTGCAGCAGTTGCAATCCTTT
>JBEEPA010000344.1:0-2864 GCA_041191385.1 Bacteroidota bacterium
CCGTAAAGATTACTTCCAAAAGTCCATAAGGTTCCATTGTTTTTTAACATAATTGCATGTTGTGCGCCACTTGATATATCTATCCAATCGTTATCATTTCCTATTTTTATAGGTGAATAATATTTAATTGTTTGATTATTTATACCCCAAAACCAAAGTGTTCCATCTTTTTTAATGGCAACAGAAAAATTATCTGAAGAACTTAAATTATCCCAATCATTATCTGTCCCTATTTGAGTAGGTATTTCGGTTAATCCACAACCTCCCCAACCCCATAAAGTTCCATTATTGTGAATAGCATACATGCACATGCCAATACCACTAATTTTTTTCCAATTGATATTATGTGAAATCGTGGGATTTTCTACATCAATATCATTACCATTGCCTAATTGGCCAAAAATATTTTCACCCCAACCATAAACATTTCCATTATTTGTAGCAACCAATGTACTACTTCCTATAGGGATTATTTGTTTAACATCCGAAAATGCATTAATTTGAATAGGTGATGAACTATAGTTTTTTGTTCCATCTCCTAACTGCCCCATTTGATTATTACCCCAAGCCCAAATAGTGTTATCCGATTTTATAGCAAAACTACTTATTGAACCAGCATAAATTTTTTTCCATTTTGTACCCGGACTAACTTCAACGGGTTGTAATTCGGGGTTTGTATTTCCTGTGCCTAAATGTCCAAAAGAATTATCTCCCCAAGCCCATAAAGAACCCTCATCTTTAATTCCAAAAGAATACGAACTTTTAGCACTAATATCTTTCCAACAACCTATTCTGGTAACAGGACATTGTACTTCAACAGGAAGTAATTCTTGGTTCCATTTTCCTGTCCCCAATTGCCCTTCTTCATTTCTTCCCCAAGTTTTAAGATTACCATCTTTTAGTAATGCCATTCCATGAAAATCACCACTTTCAGGAATTTCCCAGTTAGTTTGATTTCCAATTTGTTGTGGGCTAAATGCTGTAGTTCCAATATAACCATCTGCCAATTGTCCGTCCGAATTAGTTCCTAAACCCCATAAAGTTCCATCATTTTTTACTGCTAATAAATAATTGTAACCTGAGCTAGCTGTTTTCCATTGATTTTCATTACCAACCTGACTTACCCTACCTTCCCAATGAGGTTCTCCAGTTGTGTTGTTTTTACTAGGTGCATCAAAATACCATAAAGTTCCATTGCTTTTTATTGCATACACATTACCTAAACCTGCTGAAATACTTAACCAATCATTATCGTTTTTTACTTTTGTTGGAATTGCAAAAAGTGCTCTATCGTTTATATTTCCTGCGTGTCCCCAAGCCCAAATTTCCCCTTTTTTGTTTAATGCAACACTATTGTAATATCCTGCAGAAACTGAAATCCAATTATTTTCAGATGATACTTGAAACGGAGTTAATTGATTTATGCCATTTTCTCCACCTGCTTGTGCTCTGTCGTTATTTCCCCAAGCCCAAAGTGTTCCATCACTTTTAATCGCTAAAGTATGCGAAGCTCCTGCAGATACCTCATTCCAAGTTCCATTAATTTGAATTGGTTGATATTGTATGGTTTGTGTTCCGTCTCCAAGCTGACCATAAAAATTGTAGCCCCAAAGCCATAAAGTTCCATTATTTTTGATTGCAGCAGAGTGATTAAAACCAGCCGTAATTTGTTTCCAATTGCTCTCTTTTCCAATTTGTGAAGGTATGTTTGTGTTGCCACTTTGTCCAATTCCTAGTTGCCCAGCACTATTGTCGCCCCAAGCCCACAAAGTACCATCAGATTTTATACCTAGTGTATGTAATGTGCCTCCTGATATTTGTTGCCAACACTGATTAAATGCAGTAAAATTTGAAAACAATAAAAAAATTAAAATAAAAGTTTTAATCGAAAACCTAATCATGTTAAAAGTATTTATTTACTTATAATTGCCACCGTTAATCTGCTGATGCAAACTAGTTTTTTGTTAGCAGTATCGTAAATTTTAGTTTCCCAAATTTGTGTTTTTTTACCTATATGTATAGCTGTTGCTGTGCCTTCTACCTCACCACCTTCGTTTACAGGGCGAATATGATTGGCGTTTATTTCCAATCCAACAGCAGCAAATTTAGAGTTGTCGATAGTCATAAAAGCTGCTAAACTACCTAAGCTTTCGGCTAAAACCACGCTGGCGCCACCGTGTAAAATACGCACGGGTTGAACCGTTTTGTGGGATACAGGCATTTTTGCCGATAAAGATTGATTACCTATGTTTGTAATTTTAATATCTAAATTACTTACCATAGTATTTTGTCCGATTTGAGTAAGTTCCTCGATTGTATAGTTTTTAAACCACACAGAATTTTCCATACTATCCAATATTTAACTCTTTAATTATATCCATGCCCATTTCTTTATTGATATTTTGAATCACAATGGATTTAGATAAAGAAAGTTCGTGTTTTAAGGTTGCGGAATTGATACGAACAAATAATGTTTCGCCGTTTACCCAAATTTTAGTTGTATGCCTGTTAATTAAATCGCCTACCACAACAGGCCATAAATTAACTAATTTAACTTCATTTAATTTATGATTAAGCTGATATTCCTTAATTAATTCCTGTAAGGCATCGCCAATTTTTTTGGTATTGTAAGCCATTTTTAAACCATTACTGGCATAATTAACATTAAAATATCCTCTTCGTTATCATTTTCTAAAACAGGAACAACTAAACCTGGTTTATTTTGACTATGTAATTTTAATTGAATTTCAGAAGAATTTAAATTGTTTAATAATTCGATAAAAAATTTAGCATTAAAGCCAATAGTTAAATCTTCACCAATATAATTACAAGTTAAAGTTTCGTTTGCTTTGTTAGAGAAATCT
>JBEEPA010000345.1:0-5390 GCA_041191385.1 Bacteroidota bacterium
TGTAAAAATAGACTACTTTTTAGCATAAAAATTTTGTTTTTTTTACATTAACGATAATTTACTAAAGAATTATCATTTTTTTGGAGATTTTTATAAATATATTACGTGAATAATTTTTTAAATAGCAAAAAACAGTTATTCGAAAATCTCGAATAACTGAATTTACAAGCAGTACAAATGCTGGATTTAATTTAGTATTTCAAATCTTTATCTTTAATTTTATTATATAATGCTAGCAAATACTGACTTTATAGATATATTTAAACTTATAAGCTGGTAAATACTATCACAATTTTAATTTATATATTAAAAAAATTGTATATATTTGTTGGTAAATACAATCTTTAATATAAATAAATAGCTTTAATAATGGCAAATACTATCATAAAATTAACTCAAATGTCGGACGGTGCTATTGTAAAACAAATTGGAAGTTTTATAAAGCATACTAGAGTTAAACAAAACAAAACGCAGGCACAATTAGCGGAGATATCGGGCTTAAATCGCTGGACAATAAGTCAGATAGAAAACGGTGAATCTATAACCCTATTAAGCCTTATTCAAATTTTGAGAGCATTGGATTGTTTATATGTTTTAGAAACTTTTACATATACGGACGAAATAAGTCCGTTGGCATACGCTAAATTAAAAAAACAACAAATCAAAAAGCGTGTACGAAATAGTGTTAAAAATAAAAATGATAATAACGATTTAGGATGGTAGATGTAGCTGAGGTAAAAATATGGGGAGAACTAGTAGGTGCCGTTCGTTGGGATGATGAACAAAAACTGGGTTATTTTGAATACGACAATAAATTTTTAAAAAAAGGTTGGGATTTATCACCCATTAAAATGCCTATCGAAAATGGCTCACGCATTTACAGTTTTCCCGAATTAAGAAAAGATAGAGGAGAAACGGAAGATACATTTAAAGGTTTACCCGGTTTATTAGCTGATGCTTTGCCCGATAAATATGGAAACAGACTGATTAATATTTGGTTAGCACAGCATGGAAGACCTGAAAACAGTATGAATCCTGTTGAGAAACTTTGTTTTATTGGTGCACGAGGAATGGGAGCCTTGGAATTTGAACCCTCACAAATTAAATCAGGTAAAAATAGTATTTCCTTAGAGCTAAATAACTTAGTTGATATAGCTAACAAAATGCTGAATGAAAGGCAATCTTTTTTAACTAGTATAAAAGAAGATGAAAAAAAAGCGGTGTTAGACATTCTTAAAATTGGAACATCAGCCGGTGGCGCACGTCCTAAAGCAGTAATTACTTACAATCCCGAAACTAAAGAAGTGCGCTCCGGACAAGGAAATGCTCCAAAAGGTTTTGAACATTGGCTGATAAAATTAGACGGTGTAAGTGGAGAACAATTTGGTGAAAGTAGTGGCTGGGGACGAGTAGAATATGCTTATTATTTAATGGCTAAGGATTGCGGTATAAACATTAGGGAATGTAAGTTGTTAGAAGAAAATAACAGAGCACATTTTATGACTAAACGATTTGATAGAGAGGGAAATACCAAACATCATATACAATCATTATGTGGTATACAACACTTTGATTTTAATGATATGAATGGTTATAGCTATGAGCAATTATTTCAAACGATGCGTTTGCTAAAACTAAGCTACCCCGAAGCTGAAGAAATGTTTAGAAGAATGGTTTTTAATGTATTAGCAACCAATTATGACGACCATACCAAAAATTTTTCTTTCATCCTAAAAAAGGGCGAATCTTGGCACTTGGCTCCAGCTTATGATTTGTGTTTTTCATTTAATGAAAATAACCATTGGATAAGTAAACAAACTTTAAGCGTAAATGGAAAAAGGTTGGGTATTACTAAAAGTGATTTATTGTTGATTGCTAAAGACAACAACATTAAAAAAGGAGAAAAAATAATTGAAGAAATCAATTTAGTTGTTAAATCGTGGAATGAATACGCAAATAAAGCAAAGGTTAGAGCTGATTTGCAACAAAGAATATTTAAAAATTTGAATGTTTTGAATCAAATTTAAGAAAACCACACCTAATAGCTTTTTGAAAAAAGGAAAATAAGTAGATTGGTTATTTAAGCACTGAAGGTAATAGGAAATGGAAATGTAAAAACAATTAAACACCTATCAGCTTTCCAAAACCTGACAGGTGTGTAATTGTTTTTGCTAGTAAAAGTAAAGAGCTAATTAAAATTTTAACGCAAAAGATATGAAGCCAATACGCTATTCACTTCCTGTAAATCAAATTTCTCAGGATCAAACACTTCACCAAGCCAATCCTTAATCTCTTCATATTCCTCATTTTGTGGATTTTTTAACACTTCGAGGATATGAAAGTAACCATAAATGCCTCCACAATCTTCTGGCGGACAACTATTTTTGCCACCAATACAAACAGGATAAGTTTTATCATTATCTAAGGGCAATATTTTTTCCAAAACAATATCATGCACCCATCCATCTCCAAAATCATATTCGTACTTAATTTTATGTTTTTCTTTTTTTAACAAATTCGAAATTTTAATGTTTTTATAATCCACACTATCTAATTCTTCCCAAAAATCATCATCTTCAACTCTTTCTGCATAACTTTTTCCTTTATGTTCGAATGAGTGCAAATGAGAATTAGTCCAACCCATCGCAATTTGAATTGCCATGTGAAAATCTGATAAAAACATATCCGATTTAATTAAAATTTTACGCCAAATTTTTGGCTTTGAATTTTTAAGCTCGATTTTAATTTGATAAAGTGTATTAGCCATAATAAAGTTTATTTTTAGTATTGTTATGTTATAAGTTTTTAATCGAAATAAATTTTAAATACTTTTGAAACCTACCACTCAAAATCGAAATTTAGGAAAATTTCGGAGGTGAGGGGAACTCCTTGGCAGG
The DNA here is from genome assembly GCA_041191385.1 of Bacteroidota bacterium. Lineage (GTDB taxonomy): Bacteria > Bacteroidota > Bacteroidia > Flavobacteriales_C > JBEEPA01. The sequence continues at coordinate 2,898 of JBEEPA010000345.1, forward strand.
TTAATACTAAACCTTGTTGGATTTCTTCGCCTGATAGCCCGATATTTTGTAACATTTCAACTTTTCCGTGATTGATTTTGGCTACGCATTGAGTACATAAACCTCCTTTGCAGGAATGGCGAACATCGATGCCTTTATCCAAAATTACATCCAATATTTTTTCGTGTTTGCCTGCTTCTAAATTATAAGTTCGTCCGTCCACAACTATCTTAAGTTTTGCAACATCAAAATTTTCATCTTCTACAACAGCGTTTTCTTTGGCTTTTTTTCCAGTTGTAAACAACTCGTAATGAATTTTATCGCTATCCACTTGTGCTGTAGCGTTTAAATAATCTCGTACTTCATAAATCATTTCTGCCGGACCGCAAATGAAAAAATCGTTGATTTCTGTAACCTTGTTTTGTAAAATATCCGCAATCCATTTTCCATGTACTCGTCCGTGGTGAACAGAAGAATTGTCTTGCGAAAAAATATAATGCGCTTTTAAACGATTAGGATAAATGCCAGCAAACTTATCAATTTCGGATTTAAACATAGTGCTTTCCACGGTTTTATTCCCATAAAATAAATCTATTTCGCTAAAAGGTTCTTCGGATAAAATAGTTTTTAGCATGCTTAAAATTGGAGTAATTCCGCTACCTGCAGCAATTAAAACGTATTTTTTTTGGTTATTGGAGCGACAAGTAACCGAGAATTTTCCTTGCGGAATAAACACCGTTAATTCGTCGCCAACTTTTAAAACATCGTTTGCATAAGTAGAAAAAACACCGTTATAAATTTTTTTAATCCCCACTTTAATTTGTCCGGAACGCGGCGTGGAACACAAACTGTACATACGATTAACTTTACTACCATTTATGATAGTGCTTAAAGTGATGTATTGCCCTGCTAAAAACTTGAATCTATCCTCAATTTCTTTGGGAATATCCAATTCCACCACCACAGCATCCGCTGTTTCGCGCGTAATTTCTTTAACTTTCACTACATATTTTTCCATATTACATTTTTTTAAACCACTCGATAGGAGTAAGTTGATGTTTTATTAAGTAATCGTTACACAAATTAAAATGGTTGTTACCAAACCAAAACCCTCTATTTGCACTTAAAGGCGAAGGGTGTCCGCTTTGTAAAACACAATGTTTTTCAATATCCAAATTTTTACCCCTTTTTTGCGCAAAACTCCCCCACAGCATAAAAACAACATTACTTTTTTGAGTATTAATTTGCTCCAAAACAAAATGGGTAAAATCCTCCCAACCTTTATTTTGGTGTGACCCTGCCCTATTTTCCTCCACCGTAAGGATGGTATTGAGTAACAAAACCCCTTGTTTAGCCCAAAACTCTAAATTTCCGTTGGTTATTTTGTAACATAAATCATTCGAAATTTCTATTTCACGATAGATATTGGATAAAGATGCTGGGAGTTTTTGATGATCACGCACAGAAAAAGCCAAGCCATTGGCATTATGAACCGTTGGATAAGGGTCCTGACCGATAATTACCACTTTAATATTATCCCACGAACATAACTGAAAAGCCCTAAAAACTTCATGAATTGGAGGGAAACAAGTTTTATTTTGATACGCCTGTTGCACAAAATTATCCAAATCCTTAAAACGATTACTGATTAAATATTCGTGTAAAATATTTTTCCAGCAAGAAGGCAAAGGAGAATTTAGCTCGATGTAAGACATGGGAAAATAATAAAAATTAAACTCTAAAAATAATACTATTTAAATCAAAAATGAAATAAACTGAGCAAAATGCTAAATTAAAACTGAGCCTTCTTTGGCTAAACCTTCATTTACATTCTCAAAGTGGATTCCTCAATCTCTGTAATCTCAGTCAAAACTGTTTTACCACGGGAACTTTGTTCATATAGGTTGCTAAAGCAACTCACAGTTTAAGTACATTATTGAAATAGTAGTTAAAAAACTGTGTGAGATAAAAACTCCGTTTGAGGCTTTGCCTCCTGTGGTTCAAAATTTTACACCATGTAATTAAAAAATCATTAACCACGGAAACTGCGTTCATATAGGTTGCTAAAGCAACTCACAGTTTAAGTACATTGTTGAAATAATCGTTTAAAAACAGTGTGAGATGAAAGCTCCGTTTGAGGCTTTGCCTCCTGTGGTTCATAATTTTACACCATGTAATTAAAAATATTTAACGGCATAAACCATGTTAATACGAATATTAAAGCAGCAAAGTGTTTTAAAGTATAAATCTTTTTATTTCCAATTCTTTACCTCCAAAATTTATTATCAAACCAATTTTTAACTTTGTAGCTTTCAAATAATTCAATATTTGAGCATAATGAATAGCATCGATGTATTTAACAGCTTTAACTTCGATTAAAATTTGGTTATAGCAAACAAAATCAGCTTTATACAAACAATTTAACTTGATGTTTTTGTAATAAATAGGAATTTAATTTTCTCTTTTAAATAAGATTGAATTATTATGAAATTCAATTTCTAAAGCTTCACAATA
>JBEEPA010000346.1:0-13533 GCA_041191385.1 Bacteroidota bacterium
TGCACTAGGTAAATTAGCCGAAGAAGATCCAACTTTTAAGGTAAAAACCGACGAAAATACTGGTCAAACTATCATTAGTGGTATGGGTGAGTTACACTTAGATATCATTTTAGATAGATTAAAAAGAGAGTTTAAAGTAGAGTGTAACCAAGGTGAGCCTCAGGTTAACTATAAGGAAACAATTACAGGTACTGTAGAACATAGAGAGGTTTACAAAAAACAATCGGGTGGTAGAGGTAAATTTGCTGATATCGTTTGTATTATTGAGCCTAGAACAGATGGTAAAGAAGGTTTAGAGTTTGTGAATGCTGTAAAAGGTGGTAACGTTCCTAGAGAATTTATTCCTTCTGTTGAAAAAGGTTTCAAAGAGGCAATGTCAACTGGTGTTTTAGCTGGTTATACAGTGGATAGTTTAAAAGTTACTTTAACGGACGGTTCATTCCATGCTGTCGATTCAGATGCTTTGTCTTTTGAAATTGCTGCAAAAATGGCGTACAGAAGTGCTTGTCCTAAAGCTAAACCTGTTTTATTAGAGCCTATTATGAAATTAGAAGTAATTACTCCTGAAGAAAATATGGGTGATGTTGTTGCTGATTTAAATAGAAGAAGAGGTATGATGGAGGGTATGGATGATAAAAATGGTGCTAAGGTTGTGAAAGCTAAAGTTCCTTTATCTGAAATGTTTGGATATGTTACTTCTTTAAGAACAATTACTTCAGGAAGAGCTACTTCAACTATGGAATTCTCTAATTTTTCAGAGGCACCTAAAAATATAGCTGAAGATGTTATAGCAAAATCAAAAGGTAAAGTTAACGCATAATTTATTAAGTGTAATACATTAAAAATGAGTCAGAAAATTAGAATTAAGTTAAAATCTTTCGATCATAATTTGGTTGATAAATCTGCTGAGAAGATTGTAAAAACTGTAAAGAGTACAGGTGCGGTTGTAAGTGGTCCAATTCCATTACCAACTAACACAAGAAAATTTACTGTATTAAGATCTCCTCACGTTAACAAAAAAGCTAGAGAACAATTTGAAGTTAGTTCTTATAAAAGATTAATGGATATCTATAGTTCTACTGCTAAAACAGTTGATGCCTTAATGAAGTTAGAACTTCCTTCAGGTGTTGATGTAGAGATTAAAGTGTAATTTTTTAATGATAAGATAAAATATTTATTCGATGTCAGGTATAATAGGTAAAAAGCTAGGAATGACTAGCGTGTATGATGCTAATGGAAAGAATTTAGCTTGTACAGTAATCGAAGTTACTCCAAATGTTGTAACTCAAGTAAAAACGGAATCTACAGATGGTTATTCAGCTGTTCAGTTAGCTTTCGGTGAAAAAAAGGAAAAAAATGTATCTAAAGCTTTATTAGGTCATTTCAAAAAAGCAAATACAACTCCTAAAGCTAAAGTTGTTGAGTTTAGAGATTTTGAAACTCAAGTTAGTTTAGGCGACTCTGTTTCTGTGGATTCTTTTGAAGAAGGTGAATTTATTGATGTAACCGGGACTTCTAAAGGTAAAGGATTCCAAGGTGTTGTTAAAAGACACGGATTTGGTGGTGTAGGTGGTCAAACTCATGGTCAACACAATAGATTAAGAGCTCCTGGTTCTGTTGGTGCTTGTTCTACTCCAGCTCGTGTATTTAAAGGTATGAGAATGGCAGGAAGAATGGGTGGTGATCAAGTTAAAGTTGAAAACTTAGTTGTTCTTAAGGTTCTTACAGATAAAAATTTAATCATTGTGTCTGGTTGCGTTCCTGGTGCAAAAGGTTCTTACGTATTAATTGAGAAATAAGATGGAATTAGAAGTATTAAATAAAGCTGGTAAATCTACCGGTAGAAAAGTTTCTTTACCTGAAAGTGTTTTTGGTATTGAACCTAGCAAACATGCAATTTATTTAGATGTTAAACAATATTTGGCTAACCAAAGACAGGGAACTCACAAATCGAAAGAGAAAGGTGAAATAACTGCAAGTACCAAAAAAATTAAAAAACAAAAAGGTACTGGTGGTGCAAGAGCAGGTAGTTTAAAGAGTCCGGTTTTTGTTGGTGGTGGTAGAATTTTTGGACCTAAACCTCGTGATTACTCTTTTAAATTGAATAAAAAATTAAAAGTTGTTGCTAGAAAGTCCGCTTTTGCAACTCAATTAATTGAAAATAATTTATTAATTATTGAAGATTTTTCTTTAGATCAACCAAAAACCAAGGAGTTTACCTCAATTTTGAATTCTTTTAATTTAGATTCTAGTAGAGTTACTTATGTTGTTTCGTCTAGAGATAAAAATTTATACTTATCTTCGCGCAATATTCAGAAATTTAAATTGATTTCTTTAGATGATGTGAATACGTATGATTTATTGAATTGTAAAAAATTAATCTTATCAGAATCTTCTGTTAAGGAATTAGAAAATCGTTTAAGTTAATCGTTATGAGTATCATTATAAAACCGATTGTGTCTGAAAAAGTATCTGCTTTAGAAAATAAAGGTACTTACGGCTTTGTTGTGCAAAAATTGGCTAACAAAGTTGAAATAAAAAAAGCTGTTGAAGAAAGATATGGCGTTACAGTTTTATCTGTAAATACTTTAATCAAAGCTGGTAAAAGAAAAAGAAATAGAAAAACTTGGCAACAAGATGGTAGAACAGCTACTGTTAAAAAAGCGTTTATCACTGTTAAAGAGGGTGAAGTAATTGATATTTATAGTAATATATAAGTTATGGCATTAAAGAAATTCAGACCATTAACTCCTGGTCAAAGACATAAAATTGCTGTTGTTTTTGATGATGTTACTACATCAAAACCAGAGAAGTCTTTAGTTGTTACTCATAAGAGTACAGGTGGTAGAAATGCAGTTGGTAAAATGACCGTTAGAAACATTGGTGGTGGTCATAAGAAAAAGTATAGATTAATCGATTTTAAACGTGATAAGTTTGGTATCCCAGCGGTTGTAAAATCAATCGAGTATGACCCAAATAGAACTGCAAGAATCGCTTTATTGTTTTATGCTGATGGTGAAAAAAGATATATTATTGCTCCAAATGGTTTAGAGGTTGGGTCAAAAGTTTTATCTGGTAAAGATATTTCTCCTGAGGTTGGTAACACAATGTATTTATCTGATATTCCTCTTGGTACTTTAATTCATAATATAGAATTAAGACCAGGTCAAGGTGGTAAAATTGTTAGAACTGCTGGTTCTTTTGCTCAATTAGCTGCTAGAGATGGTAAATATGCGGTTGTTAAATTACCTAGCGGTGAAACTCGTCAGATTTTAGTATCTTGTTTAGCTACTGTTGGTGTTGTTTCTAATTCTGATCATAAATTAGAAATCTCTGGTAAAGCTGGTAGAAGTAGATGGTTAGGTAGAAGACCAAGAGTAAGAGGTGTTGCTATGAACCCTGTGGATCACCCTATGGGTGGTGGTGAAGGTAGATCTTCTGGAGGTCACCCTAGATCAAGAAAAGGGTTACCAGCAAAAGGTTATAAAACTCGTTCGCCTAAAAAGCAAACTTCTAAGTATATTATTGATAAGAAAAAAAAGTAAGGTAATTTAGTTATGTCAAGATCATTAAAAAAACCACCTTTTGTTCATTACAAGTTAGATAAACGTGTGTCTGAACAACAAGCAGCTGATAAAAAATCTGTAATCAAAACATGGTCTCGTGCCTCAATGATTACTCCTGATTTCGTAGGTTTAACTATTTCGGTACACAATGGGAATAAATTTATCCCTGTTTATGTTACTGAGAATATGGTAGGTCATAAATTAGGCGAATTTGCTCCAACAAGAACCTTTAGAGGGCATGGTGGTGATAAGAAGAAAGGTAAAAAATAAATTTAACTATCATGGGCGAAAGAAAGAAAAATATGGCTAATGCCAGAAAAGAAGCTAAGAAAGTTCAATACTTTGCTAAGTTGAATAATTGTCCAACTTCTCCTCGTAAAATGAGATTAGTTGCTGACCAAATTCGTGGTGTTGAAGTAAATCAAGCTCTTGGAATTTTAAGATTTTCTAATAAAGAAGCATCTATTCGTTTAGAGAAATTATTAAAATCTGCTATTCATAATTTTGAATCTAAAACTGGTGAAACTTTGGAACCAGGTTTTTTAGTTGTTAAATCTGTGGCAGTAGATTCTGGTAGAATGTTAAAAAGAGTTCAACCTGCACCTCAAGGACGTGCACATAGAGTTAGAAAAAGATCTAACCATGTTACTCTTTTTGTAGATAAATTAGATAATTAAAAGAAAATTATAATAGAATGGGACAAAAAACTAATCCTATTGGGAATAGACTAGGAATCATCAGAGGTTGGGATTCTAGCTGGTATGGCGGAAAAAATTACGCTGACAAATTGGTTGAAGATTCAAAAATTAGAGATTATGTTAGAGCTAGATTAGCTAAAGCATCTGTATCTAAAATTGTTATTGAAAGAAAACTAAAATTTATTAGTGTAACTATTCATACTGCTAGACCAGGTATTATAATTGGTAAGGGTGGCCAAGAGGTTGATAGATTAAAGGAAGAATTAAAGAAAATCACTAATAAAGAGGTTCAAATTAATATCTTTGAAATTAAACGTCCCGAACTTGACGCTAGATTAGTCGCAGATGGTATTGCGCGTCAAATTGAAGGTAGAGTTTCTTTTAGAAGAGCTATCAAAATGGGTATTGCAGGTACAATGAGAATGGGTGCAGAAGGTATTAAAGTAATGATTTCTGGTAGATTGAATGGTGCTGAGATGGCTAGAACTGAAACAAAAAAAGAAGGTAGAATACCTTTACATACTTTTAGAGCTGATGTTGATTATTTTCATTCTGAAGCGCACACAACTTATGGTCGTTTAGGCATTAAAGTTTGGATTTGTAAAGGAGAGATTTATGGTAAAGTTGATTTGTCTCCTGAAGTTGAAAGCAAAAAGAAACCTGCTCGTCCAGCTAAGTTTAAAACAAAAAAAAGATAATAATAGATTAAAATAAATTTGTCATGCTATCTCCAAAAAGAGTAAAATACAGAAAAGTACAGAAAGGCAAAGGTTTTTTCAATGGTGTTAGTCATAGAGGAACTGAAATAGCGTTTGGTTCTTTTGCTATTAAAACCCTTGAAATGGGTTGGTTAACTTCTCGTCAGATTGAGGCTGCACGTATTGCAGTAACTCGTTTTATGAAAAGAGAAGGTCAAATTTGGATCAGAGTTTTTCCTGATAAACCTTTAACCAAAAAACCTGCTGAGGTTAGGATGGGTAAGGGTAAAGGTTCTCCTGAACTTTGGGTTGCTCCTATTAAACCAGGTAGAATTTTATTTGAGGCAGAAGGTGTGCCTTTAGAAGTTGCTAAAGAAGCGATGAGATTAGCAGCTCAAAAATTACCTGTAACAACTAAGTTTGTTGTTAGGAGAGATTATGTTGAAAATGCTAAATAATTTGTGTAATGAAAGCATCTGAATTAAAAGATTTGTCGGTTGAAGAAATTCAATCTAAAATACAACAAGAAGTTAAATCTCTTGAAGAACTAAAGTTTAACCATGTAGTTACTCCATTGGATAATCCTTTAGTTATTAAGGCAGCAAGAAAAAATGTTGCAAGATTAAAAACTGAATTAAATAAAAGAAAGTAAATTACTTCCCATGGTAACAAGAAATTTAAGAAAAGAAAGAATTGGTATAGTTTCCAGTAACGCTATGAATAAATCAATAGTTGTAACTATTGAGCAAAAGAAAAAACATGTTAAATACGGGAAATTTATTAAACAAACCAACAAGTTTATGGCTCACGACGAAAAAGAAGAATGTAATGTGGGTGATAAAGTTTTAATTATGGAAACTCGTCCATTAAGTAAAAATAAATGTTGGAGATTAGTAGAAATTTTAGAAAGAGCTAAATAATAAACTTTTATTTATTAAAGGATGATACAGCAAGAAAGTAGATGTAAAGTAGCGGATAATAGTGGAGCTAAAGAGGTTCTTTGTATTCGTGTATTAGGAGGAACAGGTAAAAGATATGCTTCAATTGGTGATACAATTGTTGTTTCTGTGAAAAATGCATTACCTTCAGGTAATGTTAAAAAGGGACAAGTTGCTAAAGCGGTTGTAGTAAGAACAAAAAAGGAAGTTAGAAGGTCTGATGGTTCTTATATTCGTTTTGATGACAATGCAGTTGTTATTTTGAATAATAGTGGTGAAATGAGAGGTACTCGTATTTTCGGACCCGTTGCAAGAGAATTACGTGAGAAAAGTTTCATGAAAATTGTTTCTTTAGCTCCTGAAGTTTTATAAATAAATTAATAAAAAGATGGCTAAGTTAAAAATCAAAAAAAATGATTTAGTTATTGTTAACACTGGAAATGATAAAGGTACTAAAGGTACTGTATTGAAAGTTTTACCATTAACTAATAGAGTTGTTGTAGAGGGTGTTCGTAAAATTAAGAAACATGTTAAACCTTCTGCTTCTAATCCTAACGGTGGAATCATTGAGAAGGAGGCTCCAATTCACATTTCTAATGTTACTTTATTAGATGGTGATATTGCATCTAGAGTTGGAAGAAAGCTTGTAGATGGAAAAGTTAAGAGATATGTTAAAAAAACGAATAAGATTTTAGATTAATGGAAGCATACGTACCATCATTAAGAAAGAAATACCAAGAGGAAGTTATAGCTAAGCTACAAACTAAATTTGGTTATAAATCACCTATGCAAGTACCTAGGTTATTAAAAATTGTTGTTAACCAGGGTATAGGTGACGCTGTGTCTGATAAAAGATTAGTTGAAAATGCGGTTAATCAGTTGACTACTATTGCGGGTCAAAAGGCTGTTACTACTTATTCAACAAAAGATATATCTAATTTCAAATTAAGAAAAAACATGCCTATTGGGGTGAAAGTTACTTTAAGAGGTAATAAAATGTTTGAATTTTTGGAAAGATTAGTGTGTGTTGCTTTACCTCGTGTTAGAGACTTTAAAGGTGTGAATGAGAAATTTGATGGTAGAGGAAATTACACTTTAGGTATTAAAGAGCATATTATTTTCCCTGAAATTAATTTGGATAAAATTGATAGAATTGTTGGTATGGATATTACTTTTGTAACTACTGCTTTATCTAACGAGGAAGGTTATGAGTTATTAAAAGAATTTGGTATACCATTTAAAAATATTAAACATTAAGCATCATGGCAAAGGAGTCAATGAAAGCAAGAGAGGTTAAACGAGCTAAGCTTGTTGATCGTTATGCTGAAAAAAGAAAAGCGTTAAAAGAGGCAGGTGATTATGATGCCTTACAAAAGTTACCTAGAAACTCTAATCCAATTCGTTTACACAATAGATGTAAATTAACTGGTAGACCAAAAGGTTACATTAGAATGTTTGGTTTATCTAGAATTACTTTTAGAGAAATGGCAAACATGGGTTTAATCCCAGGAGTAAAAAAATCAAGTTGGTAGAAAATTAAATTTAGAATAATGATAACTGATCCGATTTCAGATTATTTGACAAGAATTAGAAATGCTGTAAAAGCTAACCATAGATTGGTTGAGATTCCTGCTTCAAATATTAAAAAAGAAATAACCAAAATTTTATTTGATAAAGGTTATATCTTAAATTATAAGTTTGAGAATGAAAATGGTCCTCAAGGTACAATTAAAATTGCTTTGAAGTATGATCCTGCAACTAAGATTCCTGCAATTAAGGAGTTAGTAAGAATTAGCAAACCAGGTTCTAGAACTTATAAAGGTGGTAACGAGTTACCGAGAGTAATGAATGGTTTAGGTGTTGCAATTATTTCAACTTCTAAAGGAGTAATTACTGATAAAGAAGCCAGAAAACAAAATGTTGGAGGTGAAGTTTTATGTTACGTATATTAATAGATTAAATTATGTCTCGAATAGGAAGATTACCAATTAATATCCCTTCTGGAGTAACTGTGTCAGTTAATTCTGGTGTTGTTACAGTTAAGGGCAAGTTAGGTGAATTGACGCAATCATTCTCTAATGAGTTGGATGTAAAAGTTGAAGATAACCAAGTTCTTGTTTCAAAATTAATTGAAACAAAAGAAGCTGGTGCTAAATTTGGTTTGATGAGAGCTCTTATCGCTAATATGGTTGAGGGTGTGTCTAATGGTTTTACTAATAAAATGCATTTGATAGGTGTTGGTTACAGAGCGAAGGCTACTAATCAGGATTTAGAACTTAGTTTAGGTTTCTCTCATAATGTTGTGTTTAGAATACCTAAAGAGGTTACTGTTTCTGCAGATCAAGCTAAAGGTCAACCTCCAATAGTAACTTTATCATCCCATGATAAGCAATTATTAGGTCAGGTTACATCTAAACTTAGATCTTTAAGAAAACCTGAACCTTACAAAGGAAAAGGTATTAAGTTCGAGAATGAAGTTATAAGAAGAAAAGCTGGTAAATCAGCTGGTAAAAAATAATTAATATGGCTACTGTTAAAGAATTAAGAAGAGAAAGAATTAAAAAGAGTATCAGAAAAAAGATTGCAGGTACCTCTTCTAAACCAAGATTAAGTGTTTACAGAAGTAACAAGGATATCTATGTTCAAATTATCGATGACTTAAGTGGTAAAACTTTAGTTTCTGCTTCATCAAGAACAAAAGATTTTAAAGCTGAAGGTACTAAAGTTGAATTGGCAAATAAAGTTGGTAAATTAGTAGCTGAAAAAGCTAAAGCTGCTGGAATAGAGAATGTTGTTTTTGATAGAAATGGTTACTTGTATCATGGCAGAGTTAAATCTTTAGCTGAGGGTGCTCGTGAAGGTGGTTTAAAATTTTAAGAAATTATGGCAAAGGGAAGAAATATTAGAAGAGTTAAAACTAGCGACACAGAACTTAAAGATCGTTTAGTTGCTGTTAACAGAGTTACAAAAGTTACCAAAGGAGGTAGACATTTTAGTTTTGCAGCTATAATTGTTGTTGGAGATGGAAAAGGTATCGTTGGACAAGGTTTAGGTAAAGCTAATGAAGTAACTGAGGCAATTGCTAAAGGTATTGATGATGCAAAAAAGAATTTAGTAAAAATTCCTTTAAGAAAAGGAACTATTCCTCATGAGCAAGAGGCTAAATTTGGTGGCGCTTTAGTTTTTATTAAGCCTGCTACACCAGGTACTGGAGTAATTGCTGGAGGTGCTATGAGAGCTGTTTTGGAATCAGTAGGTGTTGAGAATGTATTAGCAAAATCAAAAGGATCTGCAAATCCACATAATGTTGTTAAAGCAACAATGATTGCATTAACTGAGTTAAGAGATGCTAGTACTGTTGCAAAAAACAGAGGAATTTCTTTAGAAAAAGTATTTAACGGTTAAGATTATTACGATGGCAAAAATTAAAATTACTCAGGTTCGTAGTGCAATTAAAAAACCAAAGCGTCAAAAAGACACTTTGATTGCCTTAGGATTTAAAAAACTAAATCAAACTGTTGAGCATGAATCTACTCCTCAAATATTAGGAATGGTAAATGCGGTAAAACATTTATTAAAGGTTGAACAATAATAAATAAAAAAATGGGATTAGAAAATATTAAACCTGCTTCGGGTTCGGTAAAAAATAAAAAAAGAATTGGTAGAGGTGAAGGATCTGGTAAAGGTGGTACTTCTACAAAAGGTCATAAAGGTGCAAAAGCAAGATCTGGTTACTCTAAAAAAATTGGTTTTGAGGGTGGTCAGCAGCCTTTACAACGACGTGTACCTAAGTTTGGTTTTAATAGTCCAAATAAAGTTGAGTACAAGGCTATTAATTTATCTTTATTACAAAGATTGGTTGATGAAAAAGGTTTAACTGAATTTAATTTAGTTACTTTTTCAGAAAATGGTTTAATTTCAAATAATGATTTAGTTAAAATTTTAGCTAATGGAGAGTTGAAATCTAAATTGAATGTTACTGCTCATTCTTTTTCTAAAACTGCAATTACTGCTATTGAAAAATTAGGAGGTACTGTTACTATATTATAATTATGGGATTGGTTAATAAAATCAAACAAGCATGGGGTATTGAGGAACTTAAAAATAGAATCCTCAATACGCTATTGTTTTTATTAGTTTATAGATTAGGTTCTTTTGTTATAATTCCTGGAGTGGATTCTGGAATTTTATCTAAAGTATTAGAGAACCAAGAAACAAACAATATGATTGAGTTAATCAATCAATTTGCTGGAGGAGCCTTTTCAAGAGCTTCTATTTTTGCTTTGGGAGTAATGCCGTATATTACTGCATCAATTGTAATTCAGTTATTAGGAATGGCTGTTCCTCAATTCCAAAAATTACAAAAAGAAGGTGAAAGTGGAAGAAAGAAAATGCAAACCTACACTAAGTTTTTAACTATTTTAGTTGTCGCAATTCAAGCGCCTGGATATTTAACTACTTATGTTCCTAATGAGGCTATTATTATATCTAAGTCTTTGTTTGTTTTTACATCAATCACTATTATGATTGCATCTACCATGTTTATTATGTGGCTAGGTGATAAAATAACCGAAAAGGGAATTGGTAATGGAGTATCTTTACTAATAGCTGTAGGTATTATTGCTAATTTACCACAAGCGTTACTTGCAGAAATTACTTCAAGAATGTCTGAACCTACTGGTAGATTGTTGATTATTGTTATAGAATTAGTAGTATGGTTTTTTGTTATATTATTTTCTATTTTGGTAATTAAAGGAGTTAGAAAGATTGCTTTAGAATACCCTAAACAAATGATTTTATCAGGAGGAATAAATAAAGTTCAAACTGGAGGAAGAAATTATTTGCCATTAAAAGTTGCTATGGCTGGGGTAATGCCTATAATTTTTGCTCAAGCGATTATGTTTTTACCGCAAACTTTAGCAAGCTCTAGTTTTTTAGGAGATAGTGTTAAAGGAATTTTATTCGAGATTGGTAATCCTAATTCGATTTGGTATAACGTAACAACTGCATTGTTAATTATTGTGTTTACTTATTTTTATACTGCTATGATTGTAAATCCTCGACAATGGGCAGATGATTTTAAAAGACAAGGTGCTTACATACCTGGAGTTAAGCCTGGTAATGATACGGCTGAATACATTGACAATATTATGGGAAAAATTACATTTCCAGGATCATTGTTTTTAGCATTAATTGCAATTTTACCATTGTTTGCTAGATGGGGAGGTGTAAGTTCTGGTTTTTCTTATTTCTTTGGAGGAACATCTTTGTTAATTATGGTTGGGGTAGTTTTAGATACAATGCAACAAATTAATAGTTTCTTATTAAATAGAAATTATGATGGTTTTATGAAGGAAGGTAGGTTGAGAGATGTAAATCCTGCTGGAGATTCGAGTTTGATGTAATTTATGGCAAAAATTTATTACAAAACCGAAGAGGAAATTTTAAAGATTAAAGAAAGTTCTTTGTTAGTTGGTAAAACTCACGCCGCAGTAGTAGAGTTTATTGAGCCTGGAGTAAAAACTTCAAAGCTAGATAAAATAGCTGAAGAGTTTATAATGGATAATGGTGGTAAACCTGCTTTTAAAGGGTATCAAGGTTTTCCATATACCTTGTGTATTTCACCAAATGATGTGGTAGTACATGGATTTCCAAGCTCATATGAATTGAAAGATGGAGACATTATATCTGTTGATTGTGGAGTTATTTTAGATGGTTTTTTTGGGGATAGCGCTTATACCTATACAGTGGGTGAAGTGAAAGAAGATGTAAAAAAATTGTTGCAAGTTACAAAAGAGTGTTTATCTTTGGGGATTCAATTTGCAAAACAAGGGAATAGATTGGGTGATATTAGTGCTGCAATACAGGAAAATGCTGATAAAAATGGATATGGCATTGTACGAGAATTGGTTGGACATGGAGTTGGAGTTGAGTTACACGAAGAACCACAAGTTCCTAATTATGGAAAAAAAGGTAAAGGTGTTAAATTAAGTAGGGGAATAGTTTTAGCGGTTGAACCAATGATTAATATGGGAACGCACAAAGTTTTGCAGATGAAAGATGGTTGGACAATTAAAACAGCTGATGGTTTACCAAGTGCACATTTTGAGCATACAATAGCAGTTGGAAAAAATGAAGTTGAAGTTTTATCAACTTTTGAATTTATAGAAGAAGTATTAAGAAAAAAAAATATAGAAGTTTTATAGTAATGGCTAAACAATCAAGTATAGAGCAAGACGGAACAATAATCGAAGCATTATCAAACGCGATGTTCAGAGTAGAATTAGAGAATGGTCATATTATTACAGCTCATATATCTGGTAAAATGAGAATGCATTATATTAAAATTTTGCCAGGTGATAAAGTTAAGGTTGAAATGTCACCTTATGATTTAAGTAAAGGAAGAATTAGTTTTAGGTATAAATAATTAGAAAACTTATCAATTATGAAAGTTAGAGCATCTGTTAAAAAAAGGAGTGCCGATTGCAAAATCGTGAAAAGAAAAGGACGTGTTTACATTATAAACAAAAAAAATCCTAAATTAAAACAACGTCAAGGTTAATAACAATTAAAATTATAAAATGGCAAGAATAGCAGGTATAGATATTCCTACTAAAAAAAGAGGATTAATCGCATTAACTTACATTTATGGTATTGGTAGATCGCTTTCAGCTTCAATCTTAGAAAAAGCTGGTGTAGATCCTAATAAAAAAGTTTCTGAATGGAATGATGAAGAAACAAAATCCATAAGAGATATTATAACTGAAGAAATAAAAGTTGAAGGTGAATTACGTTCAGAAATTCAGTTAAACATTAAAAGGTTAATGGATATTGGTTGTTACAGAGGTATCAGACATCGTGTTGGTTTACCATTAAGAGGTCAGCATACTAAAAACAATAGTAGAACAAGAAAAGGTAAAAAGAAAACAGTTGCAAATAAAAAGAAAGCAACCAGATAATGGTTGTTGGATCATATAAATAATAAAATATGGCAAAAGCTACAAAAAAGGTTACTTACAAAGTTAAGGTTGAGCCTCAGGGTCAGTGTCACATCAATGCGACATTTAATAACATCATCATTTCTTTAACAAATGATCAGGGTCAGGTAATTAGTTGGTCATCAGCTGGTAAAATGGGCTTTAGAGGTTCTAAAAAGAATACTCCATATGCTGGACAAGTTGCTGCTGAAGATTGCGCTAAAGTTGCTCATGAGAGAGGTTTAAGAAGAGTTAAAGTATTCGTGAAAGGTCCAGGTGGAGGTAGAGAATCTGCTATTAGAAGTGTTCACAATGCGGGTATTGAAGTTACTGAAATTATAGATGTTACTCCATTACCACACAACGGTTGTCGTCCTCCTAAAAGAAGAAGAGTATAATTCACATTAATTTAACTAAGAAAAAAATATTATGGCACGTTATAGAGGTCCTAAATCCAAGATAGCTAGAAAGTTTAATGATGCTATTTTTGGTCCAGATAAAGCTTTAGAGAAAAAACCTTATGCACCAGGTATGCATGGAGCAGCAAAAAAGAGAGCAAAAAAATCTGATTATGCTGTACAGTTAGAAGCAAAACAAAAAGCTAAATATACTTATGGAATTTTAGAAAGACAGTTTTTAAATATGTTTAAAACTGC
>JBEEPA010000347.1:0-3802 GCA_041191385.1 Bacteroidota bacterium
CATATAAAAACTGCCACTCTTTCCTAAATTTTTTCTCTACAACATTTTCAAATTCTAAAAGATTTTTTTTGCTAAAATCATTGGATTGCAAAGCTGTTTGAATAACAGGAATAGCGTTTAAAGCCACAAACATCCCTACTCCTATTCCTTTACCAGTTAAAGGCTCTGCCATACTTCCAGAATCTCCAATTAACATATAATTATCTCCTACATAATCTTTTGCATTAGAATTAAAAGGAATTCCCCAACCAACAGGTTTTTCTAAGGGAATAGCATTTTCAAATCTTTTTTTAAGCTCTGGATTTTCTTCAATAAATTCGAATAAATACGCTCTAATATTAAGTTTACTTTTTGCTAAATTAGATGAAACACCGCCTATACCAACATTACATTCGTTATTAGGTAAATGAAATATCCAAAAGTAAGCAGAATTAAATTTGGGTATTTGATAGAGCTCTAATGGATTAAATTCATATTTTTTCGCAACATTTTTAAAATAACATCTAACCGCACCAGCGTAATGATTTTTATCGTTTTTTAGCCCATTGGGATGCAAAAACTTTTTTACAACCGAACGAACTCCATCTGCGCCTATTATTAAGTCGCAAGTCAAATCAAAGATTTCATTACAATTTAAATCTTTGATTTTTAAGCTAATACTACTAGATAATTTTTCCAATTGTAAGAGTTCATGTTTTAAACAAACTCTAGCATATTTTGAAGGAAGCTTTTTAACTAAAAAATCATCAAAATCAATACGTTTTGCCACATAATAAGGCGAAAAATCTACAATATATTTACTATAATCAAAAGATATAGATAAATCTCCACCTATTTGTACAAAAGTACCATTTGATGGCTGAACCCAAGGAGCATTTATAAACTCAAGATAAATATCTTCGCTAATTTCTCTCAAAACCCTTGCAACTTCTGGTGTAAAACCATCACCACAAATTTTATCTCTTGGAAAATCGCTTAGATCAATTATTAAATGTTCAATTTTATTCTTAGATAACAACAAGGATAAAGTTGCACCTACAGGACCCGCTCCAACAATAACTATTTTATAATGGTTTAATAATTTCAAAATACAAAATTTAATTTTTAAACCACCCCTAAAATTTCTTTGGCATTTTGTATTGCTGCCGATGAAATCTGCGAACCACTTAACATTCCTGCCAGTTCATTTATACGTTCTTCTTTATTTAATTTTTTAATTTGAGCAACCGTATTTTCCTCTCCATGTTCCTTCCAAACTTTGAAATGTTCGTTAGCTTTACCAGCCACTTGAGGCAAATGTGTTATAGAAATTAGCTGAGTATTTAAAGCCATTTCTAACATCATTGTAGCCATTTTACTAGCAACATCACCACTAACCCCGGTATCAATTTCATCAAAAATTATGGTTGGTAAGGATAAATAATTACTTAGTATTTTTTTAAAAACAAGCATTAAACGAGACATTTCACCACCGCTAGCAACTTTAGAAATTTTTTCGGGAGCGGAACCCTTATTTGCCGAAAATAAAAAATTACAATCTATATTTCCATACAAATTATAATCAGTTGGCAACAATTCGATTTGTAAAACGGAATTTGGCATTTTTAAATCTACTAAATCTTTAACAACTTGTTGCGTTAAAACATCAACACCTTTTTTTCGGTTTTTATTTAATATAACACATAGTTTATCCAATTCTACTTGCAACAAATTTAATTGCACTTTTTTAGCTTCTAAATCCTCTTCTAAATTATTATTGTCCCCAATTTCACTATTCAATTCATTATACATCTCCAACAAATCATCTGCATCTTTTACACCATATTTTTTACAAACAGTAAACAAAGCGCTTAAACGATTATCCACCCACTCTAACCGATCGTTATCCATCACTAAAGTTAATTCTATTTGATTACACTCTTCGGCAATATCTTTTAATTCAATCCAAGAATCTTGTAATCTATTTAACAATATGGCATATTGTGGATTAATTTTTTCGATTTTTTTTAAGTCATCCAAACTCTTTTTTACAGCATCCAATGCAGCAAATTCATTGTTCAACAAATTATTCACAACACTACTTACAGCATTTTTTATTCCCTCAGCATTACTTAAATTACTTAATTCAAGCTCCAATTCTGCTTGCTCCCCTGCTTTTAATTCTAATTTCTTTAACTCATTTAATTTAAACAACTTAAATTCTTGTTCTTGAAGTAATACTTGTTTTTTATTTTCGATTAATTGCACCTCTTTTTGTAACGCAACATACTTTTTATAAACATTTTGATATTCCAACCTATTACTTAACATACCAGATACACTATCGATTAAATCAAAATAAAACTTTTGTGCATTAAATATTTGCACAGAGTGTTGACCGTGAATATCAATTAATTGATCCCCAAATGATTTTAAATCACTTATTAAAACTGGTGTATCATTCACAAAAGTTCGTGAACGACCATTTTGAGAAAATTCTCTACGTACAATTGTTTCATCATCATATTCCCAATCAACTTCCTTAAAAAATTCTTTAAAATTATACGAACTTAAATTAAACTTTCCTTCAATTACACATTTATCCGATAAGCTCCCAATAAATCCAACATCAGCTCTTTTACCCAATAAAAAAGCTAAGGCATCTAACAAAATAGATTTACCAGATCCTGTTTCACCTGTAATTACCGTAAATCCTTTTGTTAATTCAAACTCAACATCATTTAATAATGCAAAATTTTTAATTTTTAATTGCTTAAGCATTTTTACCCAATTGTTTATTTAAAAAGTTAATCAATTTTGAAGCTTCATTTTTTGACAATTTTCTGCCAATGTTTTTAGAAAAATCTTTGCTTGCTATAAGAATTGTTTCGGTTCCCAACATCCAAACAGATTGATTAATATCAGCTAAAAATCCTTTTTGCTCCTGTTCAATCAAACTTATTTCCTTAATTTTTTCTTTAGGAAAAATAACTGGAATTCCTCTTTTACCAATTAATTCGGTATAAATTATTTCATTATTGGTAATTTCAATAACTTCCTTCCCATACAAATTCCAACGCAATGCTTTAACCGTTTTTATTTCGAAATACAACCACAACGAAAGATAAATTGCTAAAAATACTTTTTCGGAATTTTGGTAAGGAACAAAAAGTTGTGTAGCAACTAAAATCCCACAAATACTCCATGCTACTACCCAAATTTTCAATAAATTTAAGTTATTTTTTACAACTATCGGTTTAATAGTAATTAAGGTAGATCCCTCTTGTTTTTCGATTGAAATTTGATCGCCAATTTTTTGCATTATTAATTTGAATTAGGCTTTTGAGATAACTTTTGTTCCAAAATTTTTAAAATTTGGAAATTTGCTTTTTGTAATGATTTTGTAAATTGTTCTCCTGCGGTCCATCTTCCCACTAAATTCGTTGAAATATCTAAGGTATCTCGCCAAAGCAAAGTATTATATAAACTATCTTTTCCCCAATAAATTGTACCCTTTTGTCTAAATAAATTATTGTCACTAATCATTTGATAAGTCACACAAGTATCCTGTATATCAACTAATTCCAAAGCACCATCACCCAATTTTGTACTCCACCATTTTAAAACAGCTCCATTACCCTCTGATTTTCCATTATATCGCATTTTATCAATATCTTCAACATCACCTACAATCCATTGTCCCCAATTTTCAACATTATTAAAATATTTTTTAATATTTTTTGACGATTGATTTACTTTTGTCTTTACTTCTGTTGGAACTAATTTAGGTAAAAAAGAAGTGTAAATTGCTAAAGAAGCAATA
>JBEEPA010000348.1:0-5230 GCA_041191385.1 Bacteroidota bacterium
AGCCAAAGTTTCCATTAAAATACCAAACTCTTTATCTAACATTTGATTTAATCGGGCTTTGCAAACATATCTACCCGGACGTTCGCCGTATAAATAATCCGACATCGACATATCGTAAGCGGATAGAGATTTTGCAATCGTTCCAGATGCCCCACCTGCAATAAAAAAATGCCGCGCAATCTCTTGTCCGGCACCAATTTCTGCAAAAGTTCCATAAATGGATTTATCTAAATTAATCGCTAATGCTTTTTGTCGGGTATCTAATACAACTGAGCGCATGAAATGTTTTTTTTGAAATTGAGCACCAATATATGGAAATATCGCCAAAAAGTTGCTTTAACTTATCATAAAATTAGTTTTGGCTTAAAACTATTTGTATTTACAATTATTGTTATAAAGTTTTGTTATAACTGATATTAAAAACATAAATAATAACTTATAAGAGCTTTGTAATACTTTTGCCGAAAAAATTCATGGAAATATCCTTATTAATCGATAATTTAACCAATCCCGCTTTATTGTTTTTCTTTTTAGGTGTAATTGCTACTCGTTTAAAAAGCGATTTAGAAATTCCGCACAATACCAGTAAATTCATTTCATTGTATTTATTGTTAGCAATTGGGTTTAAAGGCGGACAAGAGTTGGCGCATAGCGAGTTAAACGCAAGTATATTGTGGCAAATAATTTTTGGTGTTTTATTATCGGTAATAGTTCCTTTGTACACCTTTTTTATTTTGCGGAAAAAATTTTCGATTCAAAATGCGGGCGCCATTGCAGCCGCTTATGGATCAGTTAGTGCAGTAACTTTTGTAACTGCAATTTCATTTTTGGATTTAAAACAAATCGTTTACGGCGGACAAATGGTGGCGATTATGGCAGTGATGGAAGCACCGGCAATTATTGTGGGGGTTTTATTGGTGTCGATGTACGATAAAGAGGGGGATAAAAAAACAAGTTTGGGTTCTTTAATCAAACATTCTTTTACCAACGGTAGTGTGGTTTTAATTCTAGGGAGCTTAGTGATAGGGTTTTTAGCCAGCGAAAAACATGCTGAAGGAATTAAACCTTTTACTACCGAAATTTTTAAAGGATTTTTAGCAGTTTTTTTATTGGATATGGGTTTGCAATCGGGTAAAAATATATTCGCTTTAGTAAAAAAAGGATGGTATCCCTTTGCTTTTGCCATTGTAATTCCTTTTGTTAATGGCTGTATAGTATCATTTGTATCTCATTGGATAACTCCAGAACCTGGCAATCAATTGTTGTTTGCTATTTTAGCAGCAAGTGCATCTTATATTGCTGTTCCGGCAGCTATGAAAATTGCTTTGCCCAAATCCGACTCCGCAATTTACCTACCAATGGCTTTAGGAATTACCTTTCCTTTTAATATTACCATAGGTTTACCAGTGTATTATTTTATTATATCGGCAGTAAATTAAAATTTTTAGCTATTATTAGGCAAAGCTTTTATTTGCTTTATCGTATCTTTGCGCAAAATTTTACGCATTAATTCCTTTTGGATATGGATACTGTTTTGTTAGCAAATTTGGAGAGTAAATTAGATGGAACTTTGCATTACGATAAGGTAATGCGTACTTTATATGCTACGGATGCTTCGGCTTACCGCGAAATGCCTTTGGCTGTGGCTATTCCTAAATCCGAAAAGGATTTGTTTACTTTGGTAAATTTTGCGCAAAACAATAAGGTGTCGATTATACCCCGTACTGCTGGAACTTCATTGGCGGGACAAGTGGTAGGGAACGGAATTGTGGTGGATGTATCGGTTAATTTTGGGGAAATCCTAGAGGTGAATCAGCAGGAAAGTTGGGTGCGTGTGCAACCAGGTGTAATTCGCGATGATTTAAACAAACATTTGGCTAAATTCGGATTGTTTTTTGGTCCGGAAACCTCCACCAGTAATAGATGTATGATTGGCGGAATGGTAGGAAACAACTCTTGCGGTGCACGCTCGGTAATTTACGGCAGTACGCGTGATCATTTATTAGAAGTTCATGCAATTTTAGCCGATGGAAATAAGGTGGTTTTTAATAATTTATCTAATGAGGAATTTTTAAATAAAACCAAGGGAATTGGAGTAAGTGGCGCATTGGAGCAACAAATTTATCTAGAGATTTACGAAATTTTAAACAACGAGGAAAATCGTGCAGAAATCGAACGCGAGTTTCCTAAACCAAGTATCAATCGCCGTAATACGGGTTATGCTATCGATTTATTGGCTTTATTACAACCATTTAACCCTCAAGGGGAAGCTTTTAATTTTTGTAAATTAATTGCAGGTTCCGAGGGTACTTTGTGTTTAATTACCGAAATAAAAATTAATTGTGTGCCTGTTTTGCCAAAAATTACGGCAATGATGTGTACTCATTTTGATAGCGTTCAGGATTCGTTAAAAGGAAATTTAATTGCGCTAAAATACAATCCTTCTTCTGTGGAATTAATGGATGATATTATTTTGGAATGTACCAAATCTAATATCGAGCAACGTGCGAACCGATTTTTTGTACAAGGCGATCCTAAAGCGATGTTAATGATTGAGTTACATCGTGAATCCGAGGAGGAATTAAATACTGCTTTACAACAAATGGAGGCGGAATTTAAACAAAATGGATTGGGTTATCATTTTCCAATTTTATGGGGTGCGGATATCAACAAAGCTTTAAATTTACGCAAAGCTGGTTTGGGTTCGTTAGCAAATATTCCGGGCGACGATAGTGCGCAACCGGTTATTGAGGATACTGCGGTGGACGTAAATGATTTACCTGAGTTTATTGCGGAATTTAATGCTATTATGGATACCTACGGACAAAAATGTGTGCATTATGCACATGCGGGAAGTGGGGAAATACATTTACGCCCGGTTTTAAACATGAAAACCCCCGAAGGACATCGAGTTTTTAGAGCGGTTGCCGAGGATATTTCTGGTTTGGTTAAAAAATATAAAGGTTCATTAAGTGGGGAGCATGGGGACGGACGGTTACGTGGGGAATTTATCGAGCGTATGATTGGTTCTCAAAACTACCAATTGTTAAAGCGAGTAAAAAAATCATGGGATCCAAACAATATTTTTAATCCCAATAAAATTGTGGATACACCGCCAATGGATACTTTTTTACGTTACACACCTAACCAATTTACGCCTGATATCGAAACGGTTTTTTCTTTCGAGGAAAATCAAGGGATATTGCGCTCTGCGGAGTTGTGTAATGGTAGTGGCGATTGTCGCAAAAGCGAATTAAGCGGCGGAACAATGTGTCCGAGTTACATGGCTACAAAAAACGAAAAACATACAACCCGTGCTCGTGCAAACATTATGCGCGAGGTTTTAACGCACAGCACAAAGGAAAACCGATTTGATAGCGAGGAAATTAAGGAGGTTATGGATTTGTGTTTAAGCTGTAAAGGTTGTAAATCCGAGTGTCCGTCTAACGTAGATATTGCTAAGTTAAAAGCCGAATTTTATCAACAATATTACAAAAAAAACGGAGTGCCTTTTCGCTCTAAAATGTTTGCTAATGTTACAGCAACCAACAAATTGGGTTCTAAAATCCCAATGGTATATAACTTTTTCTCTAACAATGCTGTAACGGGTGGTGCGCTTAAAAAAATTATGGGTGTGCATCCAAACAGGGAATTACCTAATTTAAGTAATCAAACTTTAGCCGATTGGTTTAAGCAAAATAAAACGATAAATTTTGGTGAAAAAGCAGATAAAAAACTCAAAAAAGTTGTGTTTTTTAACGATGAATTTACCAATTACAACGATACTCACGAAGGAAAAATTGCTATAAAATTACTAACGCGTTTGGGTTACGAAGTTTTGATGCCACAGGTAAACGAGAGCGGACGAACTTGGATTAGTAAAGGTTTGTTGTTACAGGCGCAAAAAATTGCATTATCCAATATAAAAATCTTAGGGAATTTAGTGAGTGATGAGGTGCAAATGATTGGTATAGAGCCTAGTGCTATTTTAACTTTTAGAGACGAATATTTGGATTTAACCAAAGGAAAAGATCATGAAATTGCACAAAAAATTGCACGCAATACCTTTTTTATCGATGAATTTATCAGTAACGAAATTTTAGCTGGAAATATCACATCGGAGCAATTTACCGAAAACGAGCAATTGGTTAAATTACACGGTCATTGTCACCAAAAAGCCTTAAGTAGTTTAACGCATACCAAACGTATGTTATCCTTGCCCAAAAATTATACTTTACACATCATTCCAAGTGGATGTTGCGGTATGGCAGGAAGTTTTGGTTACGAAAAAGAACATTACGATGTAAGTATGCAAATAGGAGAATTGGTATTGTTTCCAGCAGTTCGCCAAACGCCCGAAAACGTAATTGTTGCCGCACCAGGAACCAGCTGCCGCCACCAAATTAAAGACGGCACCGGCCGCAAAGCTATCCATACAGTGGAGGTGTTGTACAATGCTTTGAGGTAAAGTTTTTGTTGATACTTTAGCTTTTAATGTATATTTTTGATTATAAATAAAACGTAATGAATATTCAGGCTGAAAAAATAGAACTGGTTAAAATGCTTTTGGAAACAGATAATCCAAAAATTATTGAGTCCATTAAAAAAATTTTCAAAAAACAAAAATCAATAGATTTTTGGGATGATTTATCTGTTAATCAGCAAAAAGAAATTGAAAATGCTATAAAAGAAATTGAAAATGGCGAGGTAACGGATTACGATTCATTAATCAAAAAACACAGCAAATAAAAACGAAGTTTTTCATACGTAACTCAACTCCTTGCCTTGAGGCGAGGTGCCCGCTAGGGCGGAGTGGTGATAAAAAAATAGCTTCTTTCAACTCTAATTAGTATAACTTTCATTCTGATTGAAAAATCTCTTATTCAACGCAAAATGTGCATCGAATGAAAGCTTTTATCCATCAAAACAAAAATTGGCCAAATTTTACTTGGGATAGTAATGCTTTTTTAAACTTATTAAGTGAAGCTAGAAATTTACAAGGCAGACTTCTTGGAAAAATGGAAACTTTGGGTTTTGATTTAAGAAATGAGGCTTCCTTAGATACTTTAACTCTGGATGTTATAAAATCCTCCGAGATTGAAGGGGAATATTTAACCCGAATAATTCACGAAAAATTTGCAAAATTGGGTGTAAAGTGTTAACTTTGAGTTAGTTACAAACAACTTTAACAACTTTACAATAGCCCAATTATGAGTAACAAAAATACTAT
>JBEEPA010000349.1:0-3573 GCA_041191385.1 Bacteroidota bacterium
TTAGATATGTAATTAGGTAATGTAAACTCTACATTAGCTTCATCCTGCGGACAAGTTTTTTGAACACCTACTGCCACTTTAGCTAAAGTATCTAAACCAACAACATCACAAGTTCGGAAAGTTGCAGATTTTGGACGACCTAAAACAGGTCCAGTTAATTTATCCACTTCCTCAATGGTTAAACCCATTTTTTCAACGGTATGAAACAAATTCATGATAGAATAAACCCCAATACGATTGGCGATAAAAGCTGGAGTATCTTTACACAAAACAGTAGTTTTACCTAAAAACTTATCCCCGTAATTCATTAAAAATTCAACTATTGCCGCGTCCGTTTTAGGAGTTGGTATTACCTCTAACAATTTTAAATATCTTGGCGGATTAAAAAAGTGCGTTCCACAAAAGTGTTTTTGGAAATCCTCACTACGACCTTGTAACATCAAATGAATAGGAATTCCAGAAGTATTAGAAGAAATCAAAGTTCCAGGTTTACGATATAATTCTACCTGCTCAAAAACTTTATGCTTTACCTCTAAATTTTCCACCACCACTTCGATAGTCCAATCGCAATCCGCTATTTTAGGCATATCATCTGTAAAATTACCTATAGATATTAAATGAGCATCCTTTTTGGCATACAAAGGAGATGGATTAGATTGAATTGCAAATGCCAAAGCTTCGTTAACAATTCGGTTTTTAAAAGCCTTACTATCCGTTGTTAAACCTTTTTTTGCTTCCGCCTCGGATAATTCTTTAGGTACAATATCCAATAAAATTACCTGAACGCCAATATTTGCAAAATGACAAGCGATTCTAGAACCCATAACTCCCGAGCCTAACACTGCTACTTTTTTTATTCTTCTATTGTTCATACCTTAAAAATTTAATTTTTCGATTATTAATTTACCAATATTATTTTGCTATACCAAAAGCAATCGTTATTCTCCGTAAATTTTATTAATTACAGATTCGTACTTTTGATGTATAATTTTACGTTTTAACTTTAAGGTTGGAGTTAATTCTCCATTATCCACCGTCCATTCTTGCGGTAATAAAACCACTCTTTTCAATTGTTCTACCTGACCAAAAAACTTGTTATACTTTAAAACTTCTTCATCAATTGCAGCAATCACTTTTTTATTTTCGATAATTTGTTGATTGTTTAAACCCTCAATGTTTTCGGTTTCTTTTAACCATGTTTTAATTGCATCAAATGCGGGAACAATTAAAGCCGATGGATGTTTTTTACCTTCACCCACTACCATAATTTGTTCGATAAAAGGAGATTCTTTCATTTTATTTTCGATAGGCTGTGGTGCAACATACTTACCACCAGATGTTTTAAACATTTCTTTTTTCCTATCGGTAATTTTTAAAAATCCTTCTTCAAATACCCCAATATCGCCTGTATGAAACCAGCCATCTTTTATAACCTCATCTGTTAATTGAGGCTGATTATAATATCCCATCATCACATTTGGACCTTGCACCAAAATTTCACCATCATCAGCAATTTTAACTTTTACTTTTTCCAATAATTTACCAACCGAACCAAACTTTAAACCCTTAGGAAAGGTAGTATTTACAGCTACAACAGGTGAAGTTTCAGTTAAACCATAACCCTCTAAAATTGGCAAACCTACACCCCAAAAAAATCTGGCTAATCGAGGCTGTAAAGCTGCACTACCCGACACAATCACTTTTACATTTCCACCTAATCCAGCACGAATTTTACTAAAAACCAATTTATCGGCAATTTTATCCATTAAACCACCCTCTTTTCCTTCGTAATAATTATTAGCTTTTTTAACTGCCCAAAAGAAAAGCTTTTTAACAATACCAGATTTCATTGCACCTCCAGCTATAATTTTATCATATACCTTCTCTATTAATCTTGGCACCGCAGTAAACATGTGTGGTTTAACCTCTTTAATATTTTCACCAATTGTATCTAAACTTTCTGCATAATAAATCTCTATTCCTCCTAGCACATAAATATTTAATAATGTACGCTCAAAAACATGACAAAGTGGTAAAAAACTTAAAGCTTTATCGCCTTTTTCAACAGGCAATAATTTAGTACCTGCTAAAGCGTTACTAACCAAATTTAAATGCGATAACATTACACCTTTAGGTTTACCAGTAGTTCCTGATGTGTAAATTATTGTTGCTAAATCTGTTTCCTGAATAGATTGATTGATTTCCTTCACTTTAGCTTTATGATGCAAAGCTTTTCCCATTTCAGCCACAACACTCCAATGCTCGGCTCCGTTAACATGATCAAAAGTAAAAACCTTTAATAAACTAGCAACATTAGACTTTATAACCTGCATTTTTTCAAACAATTCGGCACTACTTACAAAAGCATATTTTATAGCAGCATCGTTAAAAATAAATGTGTAATCATCATTAGAAATTGTTGGATAAACCGGACAAATAACCGCGCCAATTTGAGCTGCTCCATAATCTAAAATATTCCATTCTGGACGGTTATTGGTAATAGTTGCAATTTTATCTCCTGGCTTTACGCCTAACTCCAATAAACCATTGCTAATAATTTGAACCCTATCGTAAAATTCCTGGGTGCTTATACCTTCCCATTTACCATTAATTTTAGCGCTTAAAGCATTTTGTAAAGGATGATTTTTTAAGGCAATTTCGAGAATATCGAACGTTCTTTTAGGAGTTTCCATAGCGTTAAATTTTTTCGGGTTGAAAAACAATATTTACACTACGGAATTAAACGAAAAAAAGTTTGCTAAATTTTTGAATTAGATTTTGATGACGAATTGAAATTTTGTTAAAATCGAATTTTTGAATAAAATAAAACAATAAAAAACTCAACGCTGGTATTTTATATCTTACCAAACTTCCAGCTATAGGTGTTATCATTCCAGTAATTACCAAAAAACATAAGGCGTAAAATAATGCAAATAATCCTTGATGACTTCTTGAAATTTTTGAAGAATTGAAAAATAAAAATAAAACAAAAATTAACAAAATTGTATTTTCTAAAAAAGCAATCCACATAAAAATAGTGTTGCAATTCCAAAATAAAGGTTGAAAAAGTGAATGAAACAAGCCTTGAGGAATGTTTAGTACAAAACTACCAATATTTTTATGTAGAGCAAATGTTTTAATATACGAATTTGCTGCTTCCAAATGAGCCAAGCCTTCAAAATCTATTTTTTTAGCATGTAAAATTGTTAACAAGGACCAACGTGGATGTATCCAATGCCATAACTGAATAATTAACAGGTAAAACAAAATATTAAATATCAGTAATTTCCATCTAGTTATTTGAGTAATTTTCAGTTGTATAATCCATAAAAAAGCAGGAATCATAAACAAAACCACATAAAACTTAATAAACACCATTAAATAAGCTAATAACAATAAAATTAAGTAGTTAAGTATTATTTTGGGACTACAATATACTTTATCTGAATAGTAAATTATTAGCCCTAACAATAAAAATAAAGGCCCTTCTTTTAACACTCCACTAGTCCAAAAAACTACCGATGGAATTAAAAAAACACAAAACAACCAAAATAAATGATGTGTACTAGGAAG
>JBEEPA010000350.1:0-3715 GCA_041191385.1 Bacteroidota bacterium
TTAGTTCGAAATTCATTTCATAAAACTTAAAATATAACTAATTACATCAACTGTCCATCCGTTGCCTAGCATTCTGTATAATTGTGTATCACTTACCCCACAATTTAGCATTTTTTCTATTGCCCATTCCGGAATAGTTTGTAAGCGCATACATTCTTTAGGTGTTAATCTTCTAATATTACTCTTTAATTCCACCGCTTGACTATTAGTAGTATCTAAGCAGTAACTTTTTTGATCCGTTTTAAATAAATGCCCTTTACCTCCTTTACCTTTTCCTGTTCGCTGTTGTGTTGAATGGGTAATAATATAATTATCATCCGGTCTTGTACCTGGTTTAGTTGTTAAGCATTTTCCTTTTTTGTTTCCAGTTGTAGCATTGAAAGTAAATCCATTACCTTTTAACTTGTGCTTTTCGCAATGAGTTTTAAAAAAATTAACAAGTTTATCACTCAAAAAATACTTCTCATCCACTTCATCATCCAAAATATCCATCAATAAAATTCCCTTATCTTTTGGTTGTGGAATTGTGCAATGATTATAACCAAATAAACCGTATGGCTCATTAGATAAATTTGTCCAATACAATCTATTTCTATTTTGTGCAGATAATAAAGCAGAATTAATAAGTATAGGTTTAACTCCCATATAATTACTAATCACGTTTTCGTGTTCCTCTTTCATTCGTACATTTTCCAATAAAAAATAAGCCTTTGGGTTTAATTTTTTAATATGTTCCCATATTTCTACAAAAACAAAAAACAAAGCACTTCTAGTATCATCAAACGCTAATTGTTTACCTGCAAAAATAAATCCTTGACAAGGCGAACCACCAATCAAAATATCAATCTTATCCCATTCAACATTCCATTCTCTCCACTTAGTAACATCTCCCAATTGGATTGTATCAGGAAATAAAGTTTGTGCCACTTTAATAGCGTGTGTATCAATTTCAGATGAATAGTATTTATTTACTTTTATTCCTAAATTGTGCAATGCTAAGTACCCACAATTCATTCCGTTAAATAGGCTTAGTACGTTTATTTTTTCCATGTCTTAATAATTCTCCTGTTTATTTACATTCCATTTCGGCAATAAATCCTTAATTAAAGCATAATCCACGATTACCATTTCGTTAGTTTCTAAATTCAATACATGGCACTTTTTACAGTTTGTACCCTCAACATACCCCATAAACCTACACTTTGCCCCCTTTGGGCTAACAAATGATGTGTTGATTATCATTTGTTGGTGCGGGTCTGTGGGGTTTTTCTTTGATTTTCTACGCATTAGAATAAAGTTAATTGGCTGTTTTTAATTAATGCGTTTCTGTGATTTTGTTCATTTATTTTGAAGTAACTTTCTTTTAGTTCAATAGATATTGACTTTCTGCCCATTGTTAATGCTTGATAGCCTATTGAACCAACTCCCCCAAACGGGTCTAAAACTACATCATTTTTATTACTCCAAAGTAAAATACAATTCCTAATAACGCTTAATTGTGTTGGGGTCATGTGTTTTTCATCCTTTTCTGATTTTCCCTTTCTAAAATTACTTATAGTATCTCCCTCTTCAATATCTACCCATAATGGGTCGCTTATTTTTCTTAACACTTCAATATTAATACTGTCATCAAATTCGCATGGCTCGGCTATTTTGCACCAGTCATCAAAATTTATATCGTTAACAACTGGAACTTTATTAATTCCAGGTTTTCTAAAAGTAATAATATAATCGGCTAATCCTGGTCTTGAAATTGTACTATCTTTTTTTGTTGATTTATGTAATAATTGATGGTTTTTTGTTCTTACTGCTGCAAGTTGCGGACTTTTTCTAATCATTTTTTCAGCATGAAAAATCCATCCAAAGGATTGAAATAATCTTATTAATTCGCCCCTAAAATCAACAATAGAATAAAATCCATCTTTACCGATTGAAGTAGTGCCTTGCATTATGTGCATGGATAGTAATCTTCCTGGTTTAGTAACCCTTAACAGCTCAGGAACTAAATAAGAAAAATGATTATAAAACTCTTTATCACTTCCTACATTACTTAAATCACTTGGGTCATCTGAATAAGTATATAAATCTTTAAAAGGTGGCGAAAATAAGGAATAATCAACGCTTTCATCTTTTAAATCTTTTACTTTTACAAAAGTATCGTCTAAGTATATTTGATAATCTTCAGTAATAATTTGTTTTTTTTCTTTTATTAAATCAATTTCTTTTTTATAATCTTGTAATCCACTATATTTAGCCATTTGTTTAGATTTTTTTACGTGTTTTTTTTGTTTTTCTAAAATAGTAGCCCTAACATTTGATTGACTTTCGGGTACTAAAATATGAACTTTTACTTTATTCTTTTGCCCAAAACGATATGAACGCCTAACAGCTTGATAAAAGGCTTCAAATTTAAAATCGTACGATGTAAAAACCATATTACAGCAATTTTGATAGTTCATACCAAACGATGCAATGCTTGTTTTTGTGATTAAATTTTGAAACTCTTTTTTTGCAAATCCGTTTAAATGTTTAGCTTTATATTCGGGGCTATCTGAACCTTGAACATTTACGCTGTTTTTTATTTCTTTGCTTAAAATTTCGGCTTCATCATTTTTTAAAGTCCAAATTAGCCATTGTTCATCTGAATTATTAACCAATTCTTTTGTTTTTTCAATCCGTAAATCAAATGAACGCTTTAAATCTTTATGCAAATCTGTTGCAGATACAGCAACATCGCCAAATAAATTATTGCTTTCATTTTCAACTGGAATTAAATGCTCGATAAATTCAATTTCGGGCAAATCATAACCACAATGAGTAAAACCTAAATCACTTGGATTGCTACAAGCCATACTCCACGTACAAACGTATTTCCAAAAATCATTTTTAGCATGTTCTTTTAATCTCCATTTATTCGATGTTTTTAGTTTAACATCTTGAACAAAATATAAAGACTTCATATTTTCATAACTATCAATCCCTAAAAATTCAACGTGTTGCCCTAATTCCATATGGTCGTTTGGGCTTGGTGTTGCAGTACACGCTAATTTATATGGAGTTTGTTTAAATGTATCAATAATTAAACTGGATAACTTGCCATCACGCCCTTTTAATATTGAACTTTCATCTAAAACAACGCCCGAATATTGATTTACATTTTCAATATTTTTTAACTGGTCGTAGTTGGTAATATCAAAACAGTTTAAAGATATTCCAAACTTTACTGCTTCATCTTTGGTTTGTTCTACTACTGCTAAAGGTGCTAAAATTAAAACCTTTTTTTTAGTGTGATTATAAACAGATTCCGCCCAACTTAATTGCATTAATGTTTTACCCAATCCACAATCAAAAAAAAGGGCAAATCTACCCTTTTGCAATGCTGTTTTTACTGCGTATTGTTGAAAATCAAATAAATTTTTATTCAATTTTTTAGGCGTAAAACCACTTTCAATAAATGATTTTGTTTTTGTTTTTAAAAATTCCGAATATTCCATGTGCTTTAGTTTAAATTATTTCATCAAAGTTAATGTTTTATTTCAATTAACAATAATAAAAATAATAATTTATATAATAATTAAGATTTGTTAACATTAAAAAGGCAAATCATCATCCCCATTATCAAATAATGGCGAATTGTAAACTGGTGCAGTATTGTTATTAACTGGTGCACTAACATTATTAACTGGTGCACTATGATTTTGCCCCTCTTGATTAT
>JBEEPA010000351.1:0-12314 GCA_041191385.1 Bacteroidota bacterium
AAAGGTAATTTGGAATTACTGAACATTTTTTTCAACTTGTTAACCATACTATTAATAGATGTATTTTCTGTATTAACAAGATTTTCAATAACTTCTAGTAATAAATTTTGTGTTATTTCACTTTTTTCAAAAATATAATTTACTTTCTTTTGAATCGCAATTGCAATATCTTCTACACTATAATTTCCCGACATTAATATGATTTTACTATTTGGAGACAATTCTCTATAAAAATCAATCACTTCAACACCGTCTGTTCGTGGTAATTTATTGTCTAAAATAATAAAATCCGGTTTTAAGCTGGTTACAAAATGTGCTCCTCTTGCAACATTATCTACAATTGTAACTTCATTTTTACTTGAAGTTAAAAAATGGTTTATTTTTG
The DNA here is from genome assembly GCA_041191385.1 of Bacteroidota bacterium. Classification (GTDB taxonomy): domain Bacteria; phylum Bacteroidota; class Bacteroidia; order Flavobacteriales_C; genus JBEEPA01. The sequence goes on from JBEEPA010000351.1 coordinate 386, forward strand.
CAGCAAATAAGCTATCGTCTTCAATTATTAAAATCTTTAAACTTTTCATTTTTTTTAAAATTTACCTAAATTTTTAAATGCATCTTGTAAATTGTTATGCATAAATGTAAATCCTTTGTTTTTAATTTTATCATTTGAAGCTTGTAATCCCTCTAAAACTACAGTAGACATTTCTCCAAGAAATAATCTTAAAATAAAAGCAGGTACATTAGGTAAAAATAAGGGTTTTTTCAAAAAAAATGCTAATTCTTGAGTAAACTTTTTATTAGTGTTTGTATTTGCTAAAGCGTTGTATGTACCTTCTAATTTATTTTGTGTAACAAATACAAACATTCTTAACAAATCTTCCATTGAAATCCAAGGTATCCATTGTTTTCCAGTGCCTAATGCTGACCCTATGTATAATTTTATTGGCTGAGCTATTTTTGGCAAAGCGCCTCCATTTGGAGTTAAAACTACCGATATTCGTAATTTACTCACTAAACAAATATTGTTGAATTGATTTGCAGCATTTTCCCATTTTTCAACAACTTGGGATAAAAAATCGTTACCAAATACATCTTCTTCGGTATATATTTTATCATAATTATCGTAACCATAACAATTTATTCCTGATGCTGAAATATACTGTTGTAATGATGTAGTGTTTTTAAAAGATTCATATAAAAAATTAGTAGGCGTTACTCTAGAGTCAATTAATGCTTTTTTGCGTTCGCCAGTCCATTTTTTATCTGCAATTCCCTCTCCAACTAAGTTTATTAGTATATCTACATTTTTAATAGCTTCAGCGTCTATTATTCCATCATATGGATTCCAATTGTAAATACCTTTGGTATAATCACTTTTTTGCCTGCTTAAAATTCTTACTTGATATCCCTCACTTTTAAGTTTTAAACTTAACTCTTTGCCAATTAATCCAGTTCCACCTGCTAATAATATTGTTTTCATAATAATTTTTTGTTGAGAAAAATAAAAAAGGACATTTTACAATGTCCTTTTTTATTTAATTTAATTCCGCATTTGCCGAATTTATTTTAACAGTAATTTCTGTTTTTTCTTCATCAAAGTCGATTTGTATCGTATCGCCTTCCTTTAATTTTGAACTGATAATTTCTTCAGCTAAAATATCTTCAAGATATTTTTGAATTGCACGTTTTAGTGGACGAGCTCCATATTCGCTATCAAAACCTTTTCTAGCAATAAAATCCTTTGCTTTTTCGGATAGCTGAATAGTATAGCCTAATTCGTTTACTCGTTTAAACAATTTAATTAACTCTAAATCAATTATCTTAAAGATATCTTCTTGTTTTAATGAGTTAAATAAAATTACGTCATCAATTCTATTTAAAAACTCTGGAGAAAATGATTTTTTTAACGCATTTGTAATTACTCCTTTGGCATGGTCGTCTTTACCAGAAACTTTTGCTGAAGTTTGGAAACCAACTCCTGATCCAAAGTCTTTTAACTGACGAGTTCCTATGTTAGATGTCATTATAATTACAGTGTTTTTAAAATCCACTTTTCTACCCAAACTATCTGTTAGCTGTCCGTCGTCTAATGCTTGTAATAACAAGTTAAATACATCTGGATGAGCTTTTTCAATTTCATCTAACAACACAATAGAGTATGGTTTTCTTCTAACTTTTTCGGTTAATTGTCCACCTTCTTCATATCCAACATAACCTGGAGGCGCTCCAATTAATCTTGAAATAGCAAATTTTTCCATGTATTCACTCATGTCGATTCTAATTAAAGAATCTTCACTTTCAAACATGTATTTTGCTAATTCCTTACATAATTGAGTTTTACCAACTCCTGTTGGGCCTAAAAATATGAAAGAACCAATAGGTTTGTTTGGATCTTTTAAACCTGCTCTATTTCTTTGTATGGCTTTTACTACTTTCGCTATTGCTTCATCTTGACCAATTACTTTACCTTGTAATTCTTCGTGCATTCTAGCTAATCTTCCACTTTCTTTTTCGGCAATTCTTCTGGTTGGGATACCTGTCATCATTCCAATTACTTCAGCAACATCATCTTCTGTAACAGTTTCCCTATGCGTTTTAGTTTCCTCTTCCCAGCGTAATTTAGCAGCTTCTAGTTTTTCAATCAATTGTCTTTCTTGATCACGTAATCTAGCAGCTTCTTCATATTTCTGACTCTTAACTACTTTTTTCTTGTCTTCTTTAACCTTTTCGATATCCTTTTCGATATTGATAATTTCTACAGGAACATTGATGTTAGTAATATGAACTCTAGAACCAGATTCATCTAAAGCATCAATAGCTTTATCTGGTAAATGTCTATCCGTAATATATCTTGAAGTCATTTTAACACAAGCCTCAATTGCTTCCGGCGTGTAATTAACATTGTGATGATCTTCGTATTTAGCTTTGATATTATTTAAAATCTGAATAGTTTCTTCTTCAGTAGTAGGTTCTACCAATACTTTTTGGAAACGACGCTCTAGCGCACCATCTTTTTCGATATACTGGCGATATTCATCTAAAGTAGTAGCACCAATACATTGTAACTCGCCACGTGCTAAAGCAGGTTTAAACATATTGGAAGCATCTAAAGATCCAGAAGCTCCACCTGCGCCAATAATAGTATGGATTTCATCTATAAATAAAATTACTTCAGGCGATTTTTCTAGCTCATTCATTACAGCCTTCATTCTTTCTTCAAACTGTCCACGATATTTTGTACCAGCAACTAACGATGCTAAATCTAAGGTAACAATTCGTTTTCCAAATAAAACTCTGGATACTTTGCGTTGAACAATTCTTAAAGCCAAACCTTCGGCAATTGCACTTTTACCCACGCCTGGCTCACCTATTAATATAGGATTATTCTTTTTTCTTCTACTTAAAATTTGCGATACTCGCTCAATTTCTTTCTCTCTACCCACAATAGGGTCTAATCTACCCTCTATGGCAGCAACAGTTAAATCCCTACCAAAGTTATCTAACACAGGAGTTTTACTTTTGTTTTCTGCACCTTTCTTTTTGGCAGCCGCAAAATCATCCTGATCCTGATCATCATCTTGAGCGCCAGGAAATTCAGCTCTAGGGCCAGTTTCTTCTTCAAACATATTCATCTGATTCTTTATAGTTTCATAATCAATTTTAAAATCTTCAAATACTTCACAAACTATATTATCGTCGTCTTTTAAAATAGATAATAATAAATGCTCTGTACCTATTAAATTACTCTTAAATAACTTAGCTTCCAAATAAGTAATTTTTAAAGCTCTTTCGGCTTGCTTTACCAAAGGTATATTTCCGGTTTTGGAAGTTACAGTTGATGTTGAAGGTTTAATTTTGTTTTCAACAATTCGTCTAATTTCTTTTAAATCTGTTGCTGATTCTTTTAATAATGCATTTAAAATCTTTACAGCATTACCTGCACCTTCCCTTAAAATGCCTAAAAATAAGTGCTCAACACCAATATAATCATGCCCTAAACGTATAGCTTCCTCTCTACTAAAAGTTATAACATCCTTTACACGGGGCGAAAATTTTGCTTCCATCTGTATAAATTTTACGCAATTTTAAACAATTTATCAAATATACTCCGATATTGCAAATTTACCGAACGTTTAAGTACTTTTAATATTAACAAAATTTTGTTAGAAAATCACTTATTTTACATAGTAAATAAACGATTTCCTTTTACTATCTTAGCGAACTTTTAAAAATTACATTTAATATACATTAATTGATTTATGGCTGAAGGAGAAAAAATTGTAAAAATCGACATTGAAAGTCAGATGAAATCATCCTACATAGATTATTCTATGTCGGTTATCGTATCCAGAGCTCTTCCTGATGTAAGAGATGGTTTAAAACCTGTACATCGTAGAGTGTTGTTTGGAATGTTAGAATTGGGAGTGCAATCTAATAAACCATATAAAAAGTCTGCTAGAATTGTAGGGGAAGTTTTGGGTAAATATCACCCACATGGTGATTCATCTGTTTATGACTCTATGGTGCGTATGGCTCAACCATGGTCATTGCGTTATCCTTTAGTGGATGGACAAGGTAACTTTGGTTCAGTGGATGGGGATAGTCCGGCGGCAATGCGTTATACCGAAGCAAGATTACAAAAAATTGCGGAGGAAATGTTGAGGGACATAGATAAGGAAACGGTAGATTTTTCGTTAAATTTCGACGATTCCTTGGAAGAACCAACTGTTTTACCAACTGTAATTCCTAACTTGTTGTTAAATGGTGCTTCGGGTATTGCTGTAGGTATGGCTACTAATATGCCTCCTCATAATTTGACAGAAATTATTGATGGGATAGTAGCGTATATCGAAAATCATGATGTTGAAGTGTCAGAATTAATGAAATATGTTAAAGCGCCTGATTTTCCTACTGGAGGAACAATTTATGGTTACGACGGTGTGAGAGATGCTTTTGAAACAGGAAGGGGTAGGGTTGTTTTGAGAGCTAAATCCGAAATAGAAGTATCTTCTACTGGTAAAGAAAGTATAATAGTAACCGAGATTCCTTATTTGGTTAACAAAGCGGATATGATTAAGCGTACTGCGGATTTAATTAATGAGAAGAAAATTGAGGGTATTTCTGATATTCGAGACGAATCGGATAGAAACGGTATGCGAATTGTTTACGAAATTAAAAACAATGCGATTACCAATGTTGTTTTAAACAAATTATATAAATATACTGCTTTACAAAGTTCATTTTCTGTAAACAATATTTGTTTGGTTAATGGTCGTCCGGAGATGTTGAATCTAAAAGATATGATTCGTCATTTCTTTGAACACCGTTTGGATGTTTTAGTTCGTCGTACAAAATACGATTTACGTAAAGCAGAAGAAAGAGCTCATATTTTAGAGGGTTTAATTATTGCATCGGATAATATTGATGAGGTAATTGAAATCATTAAACAATCTAAAAGTCCGGATGAAGCGCGCGAAAAATTAATGGCTCGTTTTAGCTTAAGCGACATACAATCTCGTGCGATTGTAGATATGCGATTAAGACAGTTAACTGGTTTAGAGCAGGATAAGTTACGTGCAGAATATGCTGATATTATGGCTTTAATTCAGGAATTAAATGAAATTTTAAACAATCAAGAAAAACGTTATCAAATAATTAAAGACGAATTAATCGAGGTAAAAAATAAATACGGCGACGAAAGAAGAACCGAAATTAATTTTGCTGGCGGTGATTTTAAAATTGAGGATATAATACCTGATAACGAAGTGGTTATTACTATTTCGCATTTAGGATATATCAAACGTACAGATTTATCCGAATATAAAGCACAATCTAGAGGTGGTGTGGGTTCTAAAGGTAGTGCAACCAGAGATGAAGATTTCTTAGAGCATTTATTCTTTGCAACTAATCATAACTGGTTATTGGTTTTTACCGAAAAAGGAAAATGTTACTGGATGCGTATTTTTGATATTCCTGAAGGTACCAAAACATCTAAAGGTAGAGCTATTCAAAACTTAATCAATATCGAAAGAGATGATAAGGTTATGGCGTATATCAATATTGAAGATTTAAAAGATCAAGAATATATTGATAATAACTTTATTATAATGTGTACTAAAAATGGTATCATCAAAAAAACATCTTTAGAAGCATATTCTCGTCCGCGTACTAATGGTATTAATGCAATTAATGTTCGTGAAGGAGATCAATTGTTAGAGGTTAAATTAACAAATGGTACAAACGAAATTTTATTAGCAGTTAAATCTGGTAGATGTAATCGTTTTAACGAATCAAAAGTTCGTCCGATGGGAAGAACTGCAACTGGAGTTAGGGGGATAACTTTAGCAGAAAACGATGAGGTAATAGGTATGGTGTGTATTAAAGATCCAAATGAAGAAACTGTTTTAGTTGTTTCGGAAAATGGATACGGAAAACGTACTTACTTAAACGATCCAGAGGATGGCGAGCCGGTTTACCGTATTACGAACCGCGGTGGTAAAGGTGTTAAAACTTTAAATGTTACCGAAAAAACTGGTAATTTGATTGCTATTAAAGCGGTTACGAACGAAAATGATTTAATGATTATCAATAAATCTGGTATTGCTATCCGTATGAGTGTTGAAGATATGCGTGTGATGGGTAGGGCTACACAGGGTGTTAAGTTGATTAATTTACGAAATAATGATCAAATTGCAGCTGTTGCTCCGGTTCCAAAAGCAAAAGAGGATGATGAGCAAATTGATGGAGAAAATCCAGAAAACTCAACAGAAGATAATGCTGTAGAATAAAATTAAAGGCTGTGTAAACAGCCTTTAATCATTTAAAAAAACATTTTTTTATTTAACTTAGACGAAAATTTTTGAATATGAACTTTAATATTGCAGTTTTAAAAGGGGACGGAATTGGTCCTGAAATTGTGAACGAGGCAATCAAATCGTTAAACGCAATTGGTAAAAAATTTAATCATCAATTTAATTTCACCGAAGCATTAATGGGTGCTTGTGCAATTGATGTAACTGGAAATCCTTTGCCAGATGAAACATTAGAATTGTGTAAAAAATCTGATGCAGTTTTATTTGGTTCTATTGGACATCCTAAATACGATAATGACCCTAATGCTAAAGTTCGTCCGGAGCAGGGTTTGTTGAAATTAAGAAAAGAATTAGGTTTATACGCTAATATTCGTCCCGTGGCTTATTATCCAGCTTTGGCTGAGTTCTCTCCATTAAAAAGTGAAATTATAACTGGGGCTGATTTTGTGGTTGTTCGTGAGTTAACAGGTGGTATTTATTTTGGAGAAAAAGGTCGTAAAAACGATAATAAAACTGCTTATGATATTTGTGAATATAGCGATTACGAAATTGTGCGTATTGCAAAAGTAGCTTTTGAATTGGCTCAAAAAAGAAGAAAAAAAGTTACTTTGGTGGATAAAGCTAATGTGTTGGAATCTTCAAGATTATGGAGAGATGTGGTTAAAAACTTAGCGGGTAATTACCCTGATGTAGAGTTAGATTTTTTATTTGTAGATAATGCAGCAATGCAAATGATTTTACGTCCAACACAATTTGATGTAATTTTAACCGAAAACATGTTTGGTGATATTATTTCTGATGAAGGTTCGGTTATTGGCGGTTCGATAGGTTTATTACCTTCGGCATCAACAGGAGATAAAGTTGGCTTATTTGAGCCAATTCACGGTTCATATCCTCAGGGAGCAGGAAAAAATATTGCTAATCCAATGGCAACAATTTTATCTGCGGCAATGTTATTGGAGTCTGGATTAAACCTAGTAAACGAAGCAAATGCTGTTAGAGCAGCTGTAGCTTTGGCTATCGAAAACAATGTTGCAACAGAAGATTTAAACAAAGTAAATCCAGTAGGGACGGATGCTGTGGGTGATTATATTGCAAATGCAATTTTAAAAGCTTAGTTTTGGCACAGTAATTGAAACTTAATGTAAATAATCAAAAATCAATTAATAATTTAAAACTTCAAAAATGAAAAAAATTAGTACTTTATTTGTAGCAGCGGCAATAGCTTTGAGTGCTACTACTGTAGTGAGTTGTAAAAGTAAAAAGAAAACCATAGAGCCTCCAAAAGGCGAAACTGAGATTACTATACCTTGTTCTGGTTCTGAATTTTTTAGCGATAAAAAACATTTTAGATCAAATTCATTAGGTGAGAGTTCCGATAGAGCTACTGCAATTAAAAAAGCAGAGTCAAATGCTAAGTCAATGTTAGCAAGTTATATAAATACACATATTAAAACAGTGACTGATAATTATGTAAATTCTCGTGAATTTAACAATAAAGAACAAGTTGAAGAAAGATTCGAGAGTTTAGCAAGAGAAGTTGTGGATCAACAAATTACTGGTGTTAGAAAAATTTGCGAAAAATTAACTCAAAAACAAGATGGACAGTATGTTTATTATGTTGCTTTTGAATTAGGTACTGATGATTTAGTTTCTAAAATTAACGAAAGAATCACAAAAGATGAGGCTTTAAGAGTGGATTACGATTACGAGCAATTCAAGAAAACTTTCGATGAAGAAATGGAAAAGAGATCAAAAAGATAATTTTTTCAAATCTATAAAAAATAAAGGTCGGGGGTAATCCCGACCTTTTTAATTTACTTTTAAAAGTAGAGTTTTATCAAAAACTATTAATAACGTTCTGTCAAAAATTAATTGTTAATAACTTGAGTCTTAAACTATTTTTTAAATAATTTAATTTTTTAAAGAAGATTGTATATCTTTATAGTCCTTAATTTAAAAATTGATATATAATGTTTAAAAATACTACATCAGGAAAAAGCGAAATTCAGTTTGATACAAATTCCATTGATAGAATTGCTGAAGGGACACATTTAGAAGGTAAGTTACAGTCTTCCAAAGGAATGCGTATTGATGGAACTGTGATAGGAAGTATTGTTTGTGAAGGTAAAGTTGTTATTGGACCAAAAGGTTTAGTAGAGGGTGATTTAGATTGTACTCAGGCTGATATTGAAGGAACTATCAAAGGAAATGTAAAAGTTAAAGATTTATTAGAATTAAAAGCTTCTGCAATATTAGAAGGAGAAATTTTTACAGGTAAATTAGCTATAGAGCCAGGCGCAACATTTACAGGAAATTGTAGTATGGGTGGTGTTTTGAAAGGTATGAATAAGCTAGAAAATAAAAATCAAAAAAACTTAGTAGTTGAAAAAACAGCCTAATTCATTTTTTAAATATTCTACCATGGCATCGGAAATAGCTTTGCCTATTATAGGTGGGGTGTTTTTAGGTAGATATTTAGATAATACTTATCAAACGGGAAAAGCTTGGACAGCTGGATTGGCACTTGCGGGAGTTTTTGTAGGTTTGTTTTTAGCTTTAAAAGATTTATTAAAAAACAACAAAGATTAATTATAAATGGTTAAGTTTCATCCATTATTATTTTTATTGGTTTATGGATTTACGGCAGGAACTATCGCAGTAATGCAATCTATAGGTTGGGTTAAAAATCCAATAAACAGTTTGTTAATTGTGGAGTTAGGGATATTTTTAATATTTGTTGGTCCGTTTACTATTTTAAATATTTTTGCCAGTAAATTAGGAAATAACTTAGGTATTTCTTTTATAGCCTTAACGGTTTTGCAATTTATATTAGGTGCTTTATGGTTTATTTTGTTAAAACAAACAGAATTTTTAACCATTTATAAAGGCACTGTTTTAATTTTTACGGGTTCGTATTTTTCCTATTTTTTAGTTGAAGTAATTTTAGTTTTATTGTTAATTAAAAGAAACTCAACTTTATTAGAGAAATAATTGATTCCACTCGATTGTACCAGTAATTATTTAAAAAAAATAAATTGTCTCTCACAGAAATCTCAGACTAACACAGATTTTACAGGTTAACATATTTTTATTGCTCTGATTACTTTATACTTAACAGATTTATATAGATAAATTTTTTTTTCAATAAAATTAAAAAATACTTTCAAGGAGTCGTTATGAATTAGTTTTAAAAAAACGAAGTTTTTGATTCTGTTAAATCTATCAAAAGTAGTGGAATCTGAGTAATAAATTATTAAGTAAAAAACTCTGTGAATATCTGTGCGTTCTTTTAGAAATAACTTTTTAATGTCTTCGGTTTAAAAAAGAGGAATCAAAAAATAAATACGTATCTTTTTTCTATCCTAAGTTTTAAATGCGTATAATTGTAAATAGCATTTCAATTTCCATATAAATATAGTTTTATGAGTTCGAAAAAATTGGCACTTATCGAAGAAGATATTTGGTTACAACCTTACGAAAATGATATTGAACAACGTTTAAATAGATTTAAACAAAAATTAAATGAAATTGAAACTTCGCATGGAAGTTTAGTGAATTTTGCGAATGCTTATACTTATTTTGGTTTAAACTTAGATGAAAAAAATAATCAATGGATATATCGTGAGTGGGCTCCCGGTGCAAAGGCTTTATTTTTAATAGGAGATTTTAATCAGTGGAATCGCGAAAGTCATCCTTTACAATATACTCAAAACGGAATTTGGGAAATTAAGCTAAATTCCGAGGTTTTACAACACCAATCGCTTATAAAAGTGCACGTTGTAAGCGAAAAAGGAGCAATGGATAGAATCCCGGCTTACATTCAAAGAGTAATTCAAAATCCAGAGAACTATGATTTTGCTGGACAAATTTGGATGCCTAAAGAAAAATTTAAGTGGACGGATCAAAATTATGTGGTACACAACGTTGATGCTGCTTTGATTTACGAATGCCATGTGGGAATGAGTTCCGAAAAAGAAGAAATGTCCACTTATACCCAATTTGCAAACGAGGTTTTACCCCGAATTAAAGCTTTAGGATACAACTATATCCAAATAATGGCTATACAGGAACATCCGTATTATGGTTCCTTTGGTTATCATGTTTCGAATTTTTTCGCTCCTTCATCCAAATTTGGAACACCAGAAGATTTAAAGTTTTTAATTAATAAAGCACATGAAATGGGTATAGGAGTGTTGATGGATATCGTTCACTCACATGCAGTTAAAAATTTAGCAGAGGGTTTAAATGAATTTGACGGTACAGATGATCAGTATTTTCATCCAGAGCCCAGAGGATATCATGAACATTGGGACTCCAAATTATTTAATTATGGCAAACCCGAAGTTTTACAATTTTTGTTATCTAACATAAAATATTGGATAGAAGAATTTCATTTTGATGGTTTTAGGTTTGATGGCGTAACTTCTATGTTGTACTTTCATCATGGAATGTTTATCAATTTTGATCATTACGATAAATATTTTAAAGAGGGAGTAGAGTGGGATGCTATAACATATTTACAATTGGCAAATACTTTAGCTAAAACTATCCATCCTAAAAGTGTTACCATTGCCGAAGATATGAGTGGAATGCCAGGAATGTGCAGGAAAGTGGAAGAAGGAGGAATTGGTTTTGATTATAGATTAGGCATGGGAATTCCGGATTATTGGATTAAAATTTTAAAACATTTACCTGATGAACAATGGAATTTAGATGAACTGTGGAGTGTTTTACAAAATAGAAGATTTAAAGAAAAAACGATAGCGTATGCGGAATCCCACGACCAAGCTTTGGTGGGGGATAAAACTTTAGCTTTTTGGCTAATGGATAAAGAAATGTATTTTAATATGCATATTCAAAATCCTAGTATTGTGGTAGATAGAGGAATTGCATTACACAAATTGATTAGATTAATAACTTGTACGGTAGGTGGGGAAGCATATTTAAATTTTATTGGGAATGAGTTTGGACATCCAGAATGGATTGATTTCCCAAGAGAGGGTAACAATTGGAGTTTTGCACACGCTCGCCGTCAGTGGAGTTTGGCGGATAATCCCGAATTAAAGTATCAGTTTTTACAAAATTTAGATCAGGCAATGATTGATTTTGTGGGTAAAAATAAAATTTTATCCGCTTTACCTGCACAGTTGTTAAATATAGATGCTACCAATAAAGTTATAGTGTACGAACGAAATAATTACCATTTTGTGTTTAATTTTCATCCACAAAATTCTATCGAAAATTATCATTTCCCGGTTAATCAACCTGGGAATTACCAAATTGTATTAAATACCGATGATGCAAATTTTGGAGGGTTTAATAGGGTGGATAATACTTTACAATATCCAGCTTTCGAAAAGGATAACAAATGGTATGTTAGTGTGTATTTAACCAATCGCACTGCAATTGTATTTAAAAATTTAGCGGTTTAATACATAATGAATATTAATTACATTCATCAAAAATTAGGAATACCCGAGCATAGTATCCAAAAAACAATTCAGTTATTTACGGATGGTGCAACCATACCCTTTGTAGCGCGTTACCGTAAAGAATTTACGGGTGGATTAAACGAAGTGGAATTAGCCCATATTCATCAAATGTGGCGCGAGGCACAGGATTTGGAAAAAAGGAAAGTAACTGTAA
>JBEEPA010000352.1:0-6035 GCA_041191385.1 Bacteroidota bacterium
AATTCACACAGGAGTTTTCAACTCACACAGTTACGAACTAACTGCTAATTTTTACACATAGTACTTAAACTGTGTGAATCTTTAGATTCCTGTGCGCGCGATAGCGCCTGTGGTTAGCCCACATCATTCTCTGTTCTCATTCTCTAAACTGTTATCCTAATCCGTAGGAGTCCAAAATACATTTTTATGTGTAAACTTTTTTAGGACGAGTAAGTTTTAAAGCATTTTTAGGGATACATTTTACCCAAAAAAGTAATTTAAAAATGTTTAAGGCAAAGGTGCTGCTGAATTTTTTGGCTATAAAATAACTAATTGGAAGTAAAATAGGATTTAAAAATCGAACAAAAAGTATGATTTTATATCGATATAAAAAATAACCTACTTTTGCCATTTTTACGTGCTGTATAATAGCTTTTTGATAGCTGGGATTTTGCATTAAATAGGCTAAATTTTGAACGGCTAGTTGTGTTTTTTGCAAGTAAGATTCGTTGGTTTCGATATCCAAATTTAAAATTTCGTTGGCGATATGTATTATAGGAATATTGTTATGCTGTAATTGGATGCCTAAAAGTGTATCCTCATGTCCATATTGTACCAAATTTTCGTTGAATGGGAATTGTTGTAAAATGGATTTTTCGATTAAAAAATTGTTGGTCATAAATGAACCGTATGGTTTTTTTGCTCTTTCAATTGCACTTTTACTTTCGAAATTTACTCCGTATTTCCAATGTAATTTTTTAGATTCGTGAACAAAATTAGGGTACACTCTGCCTCCACAAATTACTCCTTTAAAATTTGGCGAAATACTTTGTACATAATTTTTAATAAAATTGGGATGATTTACGGCACCATCACAATCCAAAAACAATAAATATGGAAACTGAGTGTGTTGTAAAAATAAATTGCGAATACGTGCCCTGCCTACATTTTGCGCTAACTGAATGTATTTGATTTGCGGAATAGGGGAGTGAATGGCACGAAAATTTTCCTCCGAAGCATCGTCGATTAAAACAATTTCGGCTGCTAATTGATTATCCTTAATTTGTTTAGTTAAAGATAAAATTAGTGCCGAGCAATCGAAATTATATACGGGAATACAAATAGAAATCATGAATTAAATAATAAAAATACATTATAAAAATTGTTCATCACCACTCCGCCAAAATACCTCAATGCCAAAGGGCATTGCTCCTCTTAATATCAAACCTCACCTCAAGGCGAGGAGTTGGAGAGCGTAAGAAAAACTTAGTTTTTAGCTTCACTATTTTTATGAAGAGCTTCACTGCAATGCAGAAAGAGGAATTAAATAAATTCTAATTACTTACATATTTATAGTTTTGTCCTTATTACAACTCCCTTAAAAAATCCGTAAAATTATCATCATTTTCTATATTCCATTTTAATTTTAAGCGATATTTTCGTTTTTCCACTGCAGCCACACTTATGTTTAATAAATCGGCAATTTCCTTATTGGATTTACCCATTTTTACATAGCTACAAAACAGTAAATAAGCCTCGGTAATTTTAGGGTCGATTTGTTTTAATTTGGTAAAAAAGTTATCGTTTTTTTGATCAAAATGAACTTGAAAATTTTGCCAATTACTTTCATCATCCAAGTTCCCTTCTACAATACGTTTAATCCCCACAATTTTTTGTCGGTTTTCAAAATCCATATCCTTACTAATTGCATCTAAATTTTGCGCCACCCTACTTAAAATTTCCTTTTTTTGCGTGTACGTTAACGCAATATAAGCCAATTCATTTTCTTTATTTTGTAATTCAATTTCTAACTTTTCGGCATGAAATAATTTTTCCTTAATAGCCAATTCTTGTTGTTTTTCGGCAATTAATTTTAAGCGTTGTTTTTTAAATAAATTGTTGATATAAATAACTAAAACTACCAATAAAGAAAAATATAAAACATAAGCCCAAGTTGTTCGATACCAAGGCGGTAAAACAACAAAAGTGATTTGTTTATTACCCATTTCAAAATTTCCTTTTTTAGCTTTAACCTCAAAAGTGTACTTACCTTCGGGTAAATTTGTAAATTCCCTAAAAGGATTTCCCATTACTTTTTGCCAATTAAACCAAACTTTTCCATTACGCAACAATTTTGTTTCGTAGGATATTTGTTTGGATTCCCCAAAAATGGCAATACTAAATCCAATACGAATATTGTTTTCGCGATATTTTAACTGAAACATTTGTTTAGGATCATCCACAAACCACAACGACTCTTTTTTATCGCTTAAAACATTAATTTCTCTAATTAAACAATTGCCTTTAAATGCAAAAGTATTGTTTTTGGGTTGATATAAAGCAAAACCATCCTCGGTACCAATAATGTATAAACTATCGTTAAGTTGGTTAAAATACTCGGCACTTCCCACCAAAGGACTTTCTAAAAAAGATGCTTCGGTATAATAAAAATTCCATCCTGTTTTACTATCATATTTTAACGGATGAGCTTGGTCGTTGTAAATAGAATACAATTGATTTTCACTCATTTTCCTAATTCTATCTGTGTAAGGTTTAATACGATTAAATGTTTTATCTTCTATCAATTCATCATTTTTAAGTACAAAAACCCCTTTGTAAGTGCTCACATAAATTGTATTGTTCAATTTAAATATATCATTAAAATGTTGAGGTGAAAGTTGTAGTTTAGTTGCATAATTAACTATACTTACCGCACTATCCTTATCTTTATTTAGCTCTACACGATACAAACCTTTATTTCCTTGTACCACCCAAATTATTCCGCGATCATCAATTTCCATTACCCTACTGCTTTCGTCAAAGCCTTTAATTTTAGCAGAAAATTTCCATTGATTTTTTTCGAATATAAACTTAGATAAACCCACATAATTACCTACAAATGCTTGATTTTTTATCACATCGTTTTTCCAAATCCACGAGCCATACCAAGATTTATCAGAGATTAAAACTGCTTTTGTGCCATTAATTTGGTAAACCTCCGATGAATAACAAGCAATCAATTTATTATTGGCAATAGTTAAATAATTTATAGCACCATTTAACCCGTTTATTTTATAAAATTTACTGGATTTGTGAATATTGTATTTCCATTTAGGTAAATAGAATAAGCCTTGAGTAGTGCCTAAAAACAAAGTATCGCCTTTTATTACCGAAGCTAAACCCATACCTTCTAGTTTATTAAAATCCGAACTATTTATGTATTTTACAGTAGAATTCCATTTTACTAAACCAATTCCATTGTTGTAAGCTAACCACAAATCGTTATTGAAATCAACAAATAATTTACGTATAAAATTATCTCGTAAACCATTGCTTTTGTTATAGTTAGATAAAATTTCGCCTTTATAATTTATATGATATAATCCATTATTTTGAGTAGCCAATAACAAGCTGTTTTTTGTAATATTTATACATGAATGCACAATAGCATTTTGTAAGTCCACCACTAATTTTTTGCCCTCATTATACACTCCATTTTTGGTAATCCATAAGGTATCCGACTGAAAAGCTTGGAAAGAAATGATAGCATCTGAAGGAATATTACGCGAGATTAATTGTGCCTTATTATTTTTTATTTTATAAAAACCTTTACCGTAAGTAAAGGCAAATAATTGTTGGTTTACAAGTATTAAATTATACACCAATACATCATTTTTAGGAAAGTTTATTTTGGAAATCTGATTATTTTCATAAACATATAACCCTTGATATGCCTGAAAAAATACTTTATTACCTACGGCAATAATATTGTTTATTTCGCCAATTTCTTTATCTGGCATTTTATCCTTTAACGATTGGTAAGTTACGTTTCCACGTTCATCTTTTTGTAAAAAACCAAACTCGCTAGAGGAACCCACAAAAATTTTTCCCTCTTGGCTTTGTGTTAAACTTAATGCACTTTTACCATCGTTTAGTCCAACTTTTCGCCAATTTACCCCATCAAAAATTAAAACACCATAAGCATTTGCAACATAAATTAAGCCTTGTTTATCCTGAATAAAACCGAAGTTGATACTATGCGATTTATAATCTTTAGACGAAAAATTTATGATTTGTGGAATAGCTTGAACAAGCTGAGTACACAATAAAAAAATTACAATATAAATGGATTTCAATATACTTTAATTTAAAGTTTGATGTTATGGCTAGCTAAAAATACAATCAAAAAATGTATTCAACAAATATTAGTTAAGTTATTGTTTAAAGTAACTCATAACAATTTTGTGCGTAAAGAAATATTGTATTTTGGTACAATACTTGGCTATCTAAAAACATCACTTAAAATTGATTTATGAAAAAAAATTACTATCAGGATTAGGTTTATCGCTTTTTTTAATTGCTTTTAGCACACAAGCCCAAAAAACATTGCCTACAAATATTTATCTCTCTTACTTAGAATAGAATATGTATTTCGAAAAGTATGATGCACGTACTTTTACATTAAAAAATTTAAAATTTTTAGTGTTATCGGATGGTGACAATTCTAAAGATAAAACTCCAGCTTTTGATGTAAGTATTTATTTGATTCCACAAGGAAGTACGAGTGCAGAGGATGTGATTATTGTTAAAACCTATAATTTAGAGGGTATTTACCACATGGGCAGTCATGAATTCGAGAATCAAAATATAAGTTTTGAGGGAAAAGATATCCAACCAGGAACATACAGATTAGGTATTTGGGTAAATTCATCTAAATCCTTTGAAGAAAATGAAAGCGACAATGCCATTTTGTTTCAAAATCCAATACAAATTAAAACTAATCCAGCTAATTTAAGTGTACCGTTTAAAAAAGATATGCCAGGAACACCTGGAAAACCAAAAAAGGAACATAAGGATGAAGAAGACGGTGATCATTCATCTGATGATTCAGGATGGTAAACTAAAAAAGCCGGTTATAAAAACCGGCTTCTTTTTTGTAATTTAATGCTACAATAGAGACTAAAAAAACTTTAGATTATAAAAATCGCAGCTTCTTTAAAAAAAGCTAACGTTTTAAAAGTTTAAAACCAATGTTTCTGCCAGCACCTTGGAACATTGCTAAATTAATCCAAAACCAAGCAAATTGTTCCATAAGTTCAAATTTATCATTTCCACCAATAGCATAACAATTATCAAATCCGGCATCTAAAGCCAATTGCTGTGCAACTTGTTTGCCTTTTTCGCTATCCCCAGCAACAAATAAATCTAAAGCAACATCATTATAAACAGGGTTTTGCATATTGTTAAATCCAGTGGTATTAAAACATTTTACCACATCTTTAGTGGCTGTATTATTTAATACTGCATCGGCAGTATTTTTATATCCCTCTGGACCTCTACCCATCACAATATTCATAGCATCTATAATAATTTTACCTTCTGTATTTCCTAAACTTTTAGTTACCTCCACCGCAGCAGGCGCTGGAGTAGAAATTAAAATCACATCAGATAAACTAACAGCTTCATCAACAGTGTAAGCTTTTGTATTAGGATTTTTAAGTAATTCCATACCTTTATAATTTTGCGTATCCCTAACGCCTAAATTAATTATATGTCCTTTTTTAGCCCAATGAGTAGCTAATGCTCCTCCAACGTTTCCTGTACCAATAATTGCTATTTTCATGTATGATAAATTTTGAATTGATTATAAATATATTAAATGAAATGTATTTATTTAGGATAAATATCCATTTTGATGGGTATAAATTTTAGGCAAATCTTTTTCGCGTAACATTTCTAGTAAATCCCTTTCGATTGTATTGCATAAATTTGCTTGGTAATTTAAACATTGTTGAAAATGGTTTTAAATATCAAACTATTCAATATCTAGCAAATCTTTTAAAGGGATATCCAATGCAATAGCTATTTTTCTTAAAACTAAAATTGTTGGATTTTGTTCTTGTTTAATTATTCTTCTTAAAGTTCGGGTATCAACATTGGATGCTACAGAAAAATCATTTTGTACTTTGAATTTCTCTCTTCCAAGTAATTCAATTTTCCTACCTAATTTCTCTAAAAATTTCTCATCTGTCAACATTAATCTAAAATTCCCAAAA
>JBEEPA010000353.1:0-3206 GCA_041191385.1 Bacteroidota bacterium
GCCATGAATTTAGTGGCGTTGTGTTGGTTTTGGAGTAGGATTTTTGTCCAGTAGTTTTAGTTGCGGTGGGTGTGTAGTTTGGTGAAAACAGACTGTAAATCGTTTTTTATTTTATATATAATTTCTTGATAATCAAAATTTTCTTTAAATTCACTTATAGTTTCACTAACATCCTTTTGCCAAAAATCGGCGTTATGGTACAGTGTTTTACAGTTATCAAAAATATCATCCAAATTTGATTTTTTATCCCTTAAACCTTCCCAAGCCATAGTGCTCCCTACAACGGGTAAATGGTGTGCGTAGGCATCTAAAACTTTACCTTTTACGCCTGCACCAAAACGTAAAGGTGCTAACATTAATTTATAATCGCCTAGTATATTTAAGTCCTCTAAATAACCCTTAATGACAAAATTTGGATGTTTGTATTGTGTTTTAAAACTTTGTGCATAGGCGCCATACACATGAATTTGAATGGTTTTATCCCATTGCAATAGTTGGGGTAAAAAATTATCGTAAGTCCACTTAACCGCATCGGCATTTGGTGCGTGCATAAAATTGCCCAACAACACCATATTTTTACGTTCCTCGAAAGATTTTCCTTGGTTTTGAAAACTAAAATCTAACGGAAAATAAGATAACATAGATGGCGGAAAATGTAATTGTTGGGTTAAAATTTCTATTTCTAAACTGGAAATTACCCACGAAATATCGCAACGGTACATACTGGAAATTTCGCGAATAAAAACATCCGAACTTCTTAACAAATCCAAACTCCACTCCTCCCCTTTTTGCACTGCTGCTTGTCGGCTTAAACGCAAGGAATGCAAATCTTCCATATCTAAAATACGGATTGCCAACGGACAAATTTCGGCAACACGCCAAGCCATTTGTTCCTCGGTGTAAAAACGATCAAAAATTACACAATCGGGATTATATTCTTGTAACAAAACATCAAAAGCACTATCGTTTATGGCAACTTGTTGCGTTTTTACGCCCAATTGTTGCAAATTAACCGATAGAGGAGATTGTGGAGCGATATGTACAAAAAAAACATCCTGCGCAACACTTTGCATCAAACGAACAATGCCCAACATCCTTTTACCAGCAGCCGTAGCGGAGGGCTCGGGTAGTAACTGACCAATGATTAAAACCTTTTGTAACACCTGTAAAAATTAGTTTACCAAAACTTTAACCCACTTATTTACAGCAAAATATTTTTTACAAACAGCCGAAATATCTTGTGGTGTAATGTTAGCCACCACATGGTGCATATTTTCGTAATAATCCTGATGATTTACACCCGTAAATACCGAAAATTTTAAAGCATTCATTTGATCAAAAATCCCATCTAAACTTTGTAACATAGAGCCCATTAAGTATCTTTTAGCCTGATCCAACTCCTCCTCGCTAACCAAATTGTTTTGCAAATCCAACATTTGCGCCTCTATCACCTCAACACAATCCTTAAAAACACCCTTTTTTAAATCGGATGAAATTATAAAATAACTTGCTTCTTGCATATTCACAATACTGGAATGGATACCATAAGTCCAACCTTTATCCTCACGAATAATTTGCATTAATCTGGAACCAAAATAACCACCAAAAATTAAATTAGCCAACTTTAAAGTTACCAAATCTGGATGATCTAAATTTTGTAAAACCTGACCGATACGCATCGTATCCTGATCAAATTTCCCAGTATTTTTGGTTACCGTACTAGCAACGTGACTTTTTAAAGCCGTAACACTTACATTATTTTGCGTGCGTTTTTGCACTAAAGATTTTAACTCGACTACAAAATTTGGATATACCGCACCCGAAACAAATATTTTACGAATACCATTTTGTACCACAGGTAAAAAACTATTTAAATCATTTAAATCAACCGTTTTTATCCCTTTATCATCCGAAAACAAAGCATAGGTATGTCCGGCAAACAACTCCTTCGTTAACAGTTTAAACGCCATACTACTGGATTTGGTGTTGGATAATTTAATTTCGTTATGTAATTGTCCAGCCACCCTTTTTAAATTTTCCTTTGTAAACTTAGGATGATAAATAATTTGATTTAAAATATCTACAATTTGATCATGAAAACGCGATAAAAAAACCGCCTCAATAATCAAATCATCGCGATTTACACTTACATCTATGTAGGCACCTAAATTATCAATAGTATGTTTTAAACTTTCGCCAGGATATTTTTGCGTACCCTCCAACAACAAATCCGATAACAACCTAGCAACAAAGGGTTTATTTTGATATTTCACACCAGATTCTAACTGAATTTCCACCTTAACCAAATCCGTTTCCGCATCCTCTAAAATATAAAAATCCACCCCATTTACCACTTCATGATTAAAAGGCAACAATTGTAAGCTAAACTCATTTTGTATATTAGGCAGCATCATTAATTAGATTTAGAAAAGTACAATAATTCGTTTTGTTTTTGAATGGATAAATATTTTTTAGCAAAACCCAACACATCTGCGCATGTAACTTTTTGCATATCCTTTAACCAATCGTTGATATCATGCGTGCGATTATCCGCGGCCAAACTGCCTAAAATCTTCGCCCTACTTTCCACCTTTAAAATAGCGTACATAAAGGAAGTTTCGCATTTTAATTTTTCGCGTTGCAAAAATTCCTCGGTAATATAATTTTGTAAATTAGCTAAAACTTCATTAATTATTCCTGCAACCTTTTCCATTTCCACACCCTGATTTAACATAGCCACCACAATCATCACACCCTCTTCCACTTCGTTACTTAAAAACACCCCTACATCCGAGCACAATTCATCATCCATCACCAATTTTTTATACAAAATCCCTGTACCATCCGATGCTAAAATTCCGGTTAGTAAATCGGCATACAAATACTCTTGCGATGCGTTTTTAGGAATTTTATACGCCTGATAATATGCATTTAACGGAACATCACGATGTACAATTTGTTGCCTTTTTTTGGATTGTTCCTCTTGTTTTTGAATTACAAATGGCGGTAAAATTTTAGGTGATATTTTCCCGAAATACAACTGAATTTTTTCTTTTAGTTCCGAACTATTAAAACTTCCTGACACCGATAAAACCGCATTGTTTGGTGCGTAATATTGTTGGTAAAACTTTTTCGTGTTTTCAATATCAAAACCTTGTATATGCTCCAAATTTAGTCCAATTGTACTCCAACGATAAGGATGATTA
>JBEEPA010000354.1:0-2856 GCA_041191385.1 Bacteroidota bacterium
CAACAACAAAAAATGGCCTGTACATTATCAGAAAAATTTAATTGATAAAAATAGTTTTAAAAATCAATATTCTAAAATTGATTTATATATTTATTACCACTCCCTCAAAATCCCTTTTGAAATAGCATAAACTGCTTAACAAACTTATTTCATTAATTTAAATAAGACTACTTAAATATTTGATTTTTAATCAAATAAACATCAATTTACAACACACATTAATCTGTAAAAAATGACACCATTAAATGATATTTTAGGTAAACTAAAACAATATTTACCTACCCAAAACCCACTTAAAGATTTTGTTCAATACAATTTATTACAAGGTTTTCAGGATAAAAAATTCCATGAAGCACTTCAAATTGCATCACAAACTTTTGGATACCAAGTATATTTAAATTTAGATGAATACCGAAGATTGTATAACAACAAAGAAATTGATGATGATATATTGGATAAAATTATTATTGAACATAAAAACACCGAAGAATTATCCACATGGAAGAAAAAGTTACTTTTTGAAAATTACAACGAAATTTTACAACAAAATATAGGTAATTTAAAACAACAATGGAAGGAATATTACAGTTTAAACCCTGATAAAACAGTTTATCCAACTTTATTTAGGATTTTAAATAACTTTTTAGATCAAGGTGTAGCAGCGCATAAATTTCCTTACACACATTTAAGCTTTTTGGAAGCTATTAAAAGCCTTGAAAAAAATAGTGTTATTAGTATTTTTAAAAATCCAAGACCCAAAAAATTATTGTTTGAAGAAAATAATTTACTAGAAAAATTATTGGAAATTGTAGTAGGAAATCCTATATGGTTCGAACATTATTTATTTGATCAGCAATTTGCCCATCCAGGTTGGTCGGGAATGGTTGCTTTAATCGAAAATCAACCCCAGCTTTTGGTTGATATTAGATTTATTAGTCTTGAAGATTTAATTTGTTTTGAGTTATTGCTAGAAATTGACGCATTAGATAGTAAATATGGAACCGTTTGGAAACCAATAGCTCATGCTTTAAAAACAAATTTAAAAAACGAGGTTTTTGAAGAATTTAAATACAGTGAACTGTTTGAAATATATAAAATTTGGCAAGAAGCTTATGAATGGAATTTTTACGACAAAGTGTTAAAAGCTTTACAAACTGCGCCTACCAGTAAATTGGAAAATACTAAAACTTTTCAGGCTTTATTTTGTATCGACGACAGAGAATGTTCCACCAGAAGACACATTGAAAAATGTGATCCTAATTGCGAAACATTTGGTACTCCTGGATTTTTTAACGTACCTTTTTATTATCAAGCAATGGAAAGCAAAGTGTATACAAAAGTTTGTCCGGCGCCTATTCATCCCAATCATTTAATCATAGAAAAACACTGTGAAAAAAGGTATAAAAAAGATAAATATTTAGACAAAAAACAAAAAGGATTAATTAAAGAAATCTTGTTTTCCAGTTTTTTAGGCATTAGCTCTGCAATTGATTTAAGCTGGAGTATATTTTTTCCAAAATCAACTCCAATGTCGGTATCATCCTTTAAACACATGGATGAAAAATCTAAACTTACCATTGATTACGAAGGAGAATTTAATGGATTAAAAATTGGATTTACGATTGAAGAAATGACAGATAAAATTGAAAAATTATTATCTAGCATTGGGTTAACAAAAAATTTCGCACCAATAATATATTTAATTGGGCATGGAGCAAGCAGCACCAATAACACACATTATGCCGCGTACGATTGCGGTGCGTGTGGATGTAAAGTTGGCTCTGCAAATGCTAGAGTGGCAGCATATATGGCAAACAAATCAGAAGTAAAACTGGCATTGGCTCAAAAAGGCATTTTTATACCCCATGAAACACAATTTTTAGGAGGTTTACATGATACAACTAGAGATGAAGTTGTTTTTTATGATGAAGAAATACTTAATCCTATAAATCAATCCATACATAAATCCAATAAAAAAGTATTTCATAAAGCTTTAACCGAAAATGCTGTTGAAAGATCACAAAGGTTTTTATTGGTTGAAAAAAACTTATCCCACAAAATGATTTATAACAAAATGAAATTAAGATCATTAAGTTTATTCGAACCAAGATCAGAATGGGACCATGCCACAAATACTTTATGCATAATTGCAAAAAGAGATTCTACCAAAAAAGTTTTTTTAGACCGACGAGCTTTTTTAAACTCCTACGATTACCAAAACGACACAGATGGAACAATTTTACAAACTATATTAAATGCTGTAACACCAGTTTGTGGCGGTATAAATCTTGAGTATTATTTCTCAAAAACAGATAATCATAAACTTGGTGCGGGCAGTAAATTACCGCACAATGTAATGGGTTTAATAGGAGTTTCTAATGGGATGGAAGGCGATTTACGAACAGGTTTATCCATGCAAATGATAAATATACATGAACCCAAAAGATTATTAATGATTATCGAGCAATATCCCGAAATTGTTCTTAAAGCGATACAATCTAATCCAAAAACATATCAATGGTACGCTAACGAATGGATAAATTTAGCTACAATTCATCCTTTAACTAAAGATATATATGTATTTAAAAAAGAGGAATTTATAAATTACTATCCAAATGCTCAAACACCAAAAGTTTTACAAAATATTTTAAAGGATATAGATTATCAAAAAAAACACTCCAACATATATCATTTAGCGTGATAATTATTTTTAATTTAATTTTTTAAGTCATGACCGTAAATTATTTTATACTCAGCTTTGTAATTTTGCCATTAATTGGATTTTTAATTACACTAGTTCTACCTAAGGATAAAGAAAAATTAATAGCTAACACAGCTATTTTAATTACTACATTT
>JBEEPA010000355.1:0-6583 GCA_041191385.1 Bacteroidota bacterium
TATTGATAACATGGATTTAAGAAAAACCGTTGATAATTTACCAGATGGTTGGAATACAGAGATTTCACCTGATGGAGTTGGTTTTTCTAAAAATACAATGCAAAAAATTTTATTGTGCAGAAGTATTGTGCATAAGCCAAAATTAGTACTTTTAGAGTATTCTTTTGAGTTATTTAGCAATGATATTAAATTAAAATTATTGAATTTTTTAACGCGTAAAGATAATCCGTGGACTGTAGTTTTTGTATCTAACGATGTGCATGTAGCAACAATATGCGATAATGTATTTTTACTAGAAAATGCGGAAATTAAAGCCGAAGGAAAATTTGTTGAATTAATGAAGGATAATGAACTAAAAAAATTATTTTATGCTTAATATTTCTAAAACAAATATTGCTGGTAAAATAAATAAAAGTAAGTTGAAATCTTTCAACCAAGCTCATTATTTTAGCTATAAAAAAATTGTTTCAAAGGTTATATTGGTGATTTTGTTTTTAAACATTATCCTACTTTTTTTACCCTGGACTCAAAATATTGCTTCTAAAGGTTTAGTTACTACTTTAGAACCCGATAAACGTCCTCAAGAAGTGAACTCGGTTATTGCAGGTAAAATCGAAAAATGGTTTGTTAGAGAGGGGATTTTTGTAAAAAAAGGTGATACAATTATTCATTTATCCGAAATTAGAGATGAGTTTTTTGATCCCAAAATCATACAACGTACCCAAGAACAATTAAATGCAAAAGAATTATCAGTTGATGCCTACACCAACAAAGTACAAGCTGCACAATTTCAAATAAAGGCTTTGTATCAAATACAAACTTTAAAATTAAAACAAGCCAAAAATAAGTTGATGCAAGCTAATTTAAAAGTTGTTAGTGATAGTATAAAATACGAAGCTAGTTTAACTAATTTTAAAATCTCTTTTAGCCAATTTGATCGCGCTAAAGAACTTTTAGATAAAGGTATTATTTCTAAAAATGAATTTGAAAATCGTCAAAGAAATCTACAAAATAATGAAGCAACTTTAATCGAAAGAGAAAATACTTTATTACAAAGCCGAAACAATAAAAAGAATGCAAAAATTGAAATTGATGCTTTACAAAAAGATTTTGAAAATAAAATTGCCTCTACACAATCTGATAAATACTCGGCAATTGGCGATCAGTTAGATGCTAAAGGTGGTGTAGCTAAATTTAAAAACACAATTAAAAATTTAGAGGAACGTAAAAAATTTCATTATATCATTGCACCGCAAAGTGGTTTTATTACCAATATTACTAAAGCAGGTATAGGCGAAGTATTTAACGAAGGGGAAACAATTGTAACCATTATGCCTGTTGATTATGAATTGGCTGTAGAAATGTTTGTTAAACCTGTTGATATTTCATTGTTTGAAATCGGACAAAAAACTAGAATTGTTTTTGATGGTTGGCCATCTATTATCTTTGATGGTTGGCCTAATGTAACCTTTGGTACTTTTGGCGGTAAAGTTGTAGCAATTGATAGGTATATTAGTGATAATGGAAAGTATAGAGTGATGGTTGCTCCTGATAAGGAAGATGCGGCTTGGCCTGATGAAATTAATGTGGGTTCTGGGGCTCAAACTATTTCTTTATTAAATACAGTTCCTGTTTGGTATGAAGTATGGCGACAATTGAATGGTTTCCCTGAGCATTTTTATAAGCTCCGACCATCTAAAGATAAAATTGAAAAAAAGGAAAGTAAGTAACAATGGATATTAAAAATATTTTTACTGAAAAAGGAATAAAAGCTACTAAAAATAGACTTTTGATAACTGCTTATGTGTTTAATTCATCTAAAGCTGTTAGTTTACATGATATGCACCAAATTTTTATTAACCAAATGGATAGAGCTACGGTTTACCGTACGCTTGATTTTTTAGCAAAAAACAGTATTTTAAAAAAAATAGCCAACTCTAAAGGAATAAATTTATTTACTATTAATAGCGAGATAAATGCTCAATTTAAATGTAATACTTGTGATTCTATCGAACTTTTACCAGAGATTCCCGAAGAATACAAAAACATTTTAAAAAACAAAAATATTAAAAATTTTAACATTACTGTGGAAGGCACTTGCTCCGAGTGCGAATAAGTTTATATTTTCAAAATTATTTATACATCTCTTCTTATTTTATTTTAATTTTGCCCAATGGTAAAATGTAAAATATTGATTTTTTTGTGTTGTATTTGTTTATCATCTTTTGCAGATAACCGAATAAAACAATGGTTAAACCAATTTCATCCTCCAACAGATTCTTTAATTTTAACTTTCGATACTACATATATAAAACCTTTGTTGGATGAAGTTACTATTAGATATTATAGTAGTGTAAAAACTAATGATTTAGTTTTTGTTGGTGCTCGAAATCATTTGGATTGGTATCGAGCAAATTCCTTAGTTAAATACGGATTAGGGTTTGGTTACAGATGGTTAATTGTTAACTGGGCATTTTTTTCTCCACATGAACAATATCAAATAGATGAAAGAGGAAAAACAAAAGCTTTTGATATTCAGATGAATATATATGGTTATCGTTTATTGTTTGATTTTAGATATCTGAATTATAGTGGTTATTATCTAGAAAATACAAATGAAAGAATTCCCAATTGGAATAATCCAAGATTAGAAATTCAACGTCCAGATATTTCCAATTTTTCTGTTGGTGGAACGTTGCGTTATCAATTTAATCGTTCCCAATACTCATTCAAAGCTGCTTATGATCAAACTCAACAGCAAATTAAATCGGCTGGTGCTTTATTTGGTGGAATTTGTTACAGTTTTAATTCTATTTCAACTCATGATAATCCAAATATTGTATTAAAAAATCAAATTGTTAACCTAAAACATTTAGATGTAATGGTTTTTGGAGCAGGTGGAGGTTACGCTAAAACATTTGTATGGAGTAAAAAATGGTTTTTTGCTTTATCTGCCGAAATGTATATACAAAGTAGTGTGATTTTAGATGAGGAAAAAAATAATTTTAGTGATGTATTTACTTCTCCTACTTCTATTATACGTTCTGCTTTTGGATATAATACTGAAAAAAATTATTTTGGAATTAAAGGAGTATTAGATTTTCAACCTTATATAAAAAACGAAAACATTCATTTATACCACAGTTTTAGTAATGTAAGATTAATTTATGCTCGTAGGTTTAATATAGAAAAAATAAACAGGAGATTTAATATTTTAAAATAAAAAAAAATTATTACATTTACGAGAAATTCTCATATTCGGCTTATAAAATGATTGAATTAAAGCATAAAAACTTTTTAATACTCACTTTAAAATTGTTATTAATCAGTATAGTTCTATTCAATTTTAGCTGTTCTTCCGATGATAAATCAACTCAAGATGAATTAACAGAATTTGAAAACGACGATGATATAGATATTAAACCTATTACTGATTCGGAATTAAGTCCGGATATTAACGCTTACAAAACAGTAGTAGATGTAATTAGGGAAACAGGTTTAGCCCAAAATTTTATTATTATTCCAGGAGATGTTGAAGATGTAATAGCCTACATCGAAAACAACGAAAGAGTTTTATCTTACAATCCTAACTTCATGAAAAAAGTTCAAAATGATAGTAATTGGGTAGGTATTAGTGTATTAGCCAGACAAATTGGTCATCATTTAGGCAATCACCAATTAAAAGATGGTAAGCCTAGTGCTGAGGAAGAGTTAGATGCAGATAGATATGCTGGTTTTGTTTTACAAAAAATGGGTGCAAGTATGCAAGATGCTATTCATGCATTTGAAGAAGGTTTAAAAGATAAAAAAGATTTTACTGTAAATAAAAACAAACGAATTGCTGCATTAGTGGAAGGGTTTAATAAAGCTAAATCTTTATCTATGGATACTGTTGTGGTAAATAAAATTAAAATTCCAGAAAAAACTAATATAAATACAACAGAAAAAAAGGTAAATGTTAGTGTAAAAAAACAACCAGAATATGTTTACAAAGTTTATTTAGCTATAGATAATAAATTTTATTATATTGATGATGCTGATGGAGTTTTTGAAGAAAAGGATAATGGAACTTTTGTTAAAGTTGGTGAAAAACGAACTTCTACTCGTCCTGGTTTTGATTGGTTATTTATAAAAGGTGAAAACTCTTACGGTGTGGATTTAAAAGGTAGATTATGGGTTTTTTCAACTGATGGAAACTTTAAAGTAATTGGACAGGCTGTAAAAATAAATTAATTACTAGCAATGTTTATTTTACCTAAACTTACAACACTTTTCTTAGGGATTATTTTTATTCCTTTTTTGGCTTACAATCAAATCAATCAAACTTCATTACAACATTATCAAAATTTATGCTCCGAAAAATTTGCAGGTAGGGGATATGTGAATGAAGGAATATATCATGCACAAAATTACATTTTGCAGCATTTTAAGGATTCTTTAGGTTTACAACCTATATTAGATAACTATTTGTTTACGCAAAATTTCACGCATCCAGTTAATACATTTCCATTCAATATCGAATTAACTGTTAAAGGAAAAAAACTTATTGCAGGTGAGGATTTTATAGTTCATCCTGGCTCTAACTCATTTGAAGCCAAAAGAAAAGTATATTATTTAGATACTTTAAATTTTAAAACCAAAACAGAATTAACTAAAATTTTATCCAAATTACCCAAAAAAACTATTTTAGTTTGTAAATCTGGTGTAACCAACAATAAAACTCTTTACAAGGAAATTATACAATATTATCAGCAAAATTTAAGTAATCATTGTGTTGTGTTTTTACATACTAAAAAACTTACTTGGGGTGTTTTGCCTTTGCAATTCAAAAATTGTTTTTTGGATGTGCTAGAGGATAAATTTAATGTTACAGCAATACAAATACAAATAAAAGTTCAGGCTAAATTTATTCAAGATTTTTCGGTAAATAATATAATAGCTGCTACTAATAAAATTTCACCAAATGATAGTTGTATTGTAATTTGTGCTCATTACGATCATTTAGGCAAAATGGGTCAAAACACTACATTTTATGGTGCAAATGATAATGCTAGTGGGGTAGTAATGATGTTGGATTTAGCTAAAAAATTTAAAAACACACAAACTAAATATCCTATTGTTTTTATAGCTTTTGCTGGCGAAGAATTAGGTTTATTGGGTAGTAATTTTTTTGTAGATAATTTACCAAAAGTGTTCAATGTCAAATTGGTATTGAACTTAGATATGGTTTCAGCTGGTGAAAATGGTTTAACTGTTGCCAATGCAAATAATAATAATGGTTTTTTTGAAATAATTAATGATATTAATTTTCAAAAAAACTTTTTACCTGTAATTGTAGCTAAAAATGGTTCGGCAAATAGTGATCATTTTTCTTTTCACAAAGCTGGTTACCCTGCGATTTTTATTTACGCTTTGGGAAATTATAAACATTATCATGATATTCATGATAAATTTGAAAATTTAAATCTAAAATTTTATCCAAAAACTTTAAATTTATTAAGCGATTTTATACTAAAAATTAATGGGGGAAATTAATTACAAAAATTGTCCGGTTTGTGGAAGTGATAAAAATAAAATTCACTCTGTTGTTCGGGATTATTCGGTTTCTAAAAAAGAATTTTCATTAGTAGAATGTTCTTCATGTTCATTTATTTGGACTCAAAATATGCCTGATGAAAATTCTATTGGTCCTTATTACAAAAACACGAATTATGTATCCCACTCTGATACTCAAAAAGGATTATTTTTTAAAACCTACCATCTTGTTCGTAATTGGATGCTTAAACGAAAACGCAATTTAATTATTAATAAAAGTGGCTTAAAAAAAGGAAAGTTATTAGATATTGGAAGTGCAACGGGCTATTTTTTAAATACCATGAAACAAACAGGTTGGGAGGTGGAAGGTATAGAGCAAGATTTGGATGCACAACAATTGGCAAAAAATAAATTTGGAATTCAATCTTATTTACCAAAAGATATTTATAATTTACCTACTCAAAGTTACGATGTAATTACCTTATGGCATGTTTTGGAGCACATTCATCAGCTCAACGAAAATTTATATCAAATGCATCAATTGCTAAAACCAAACGGTGTTTTAATTGTTGCAGTTCCTAATCATCAATCTTTTGATGCAGTTTTTTATGAAAAATATTGGGCTGGATGGGATATTCCTATACATTTATGGCATTTTTCGGTTAAAAGTATGGGTAAATTAATGGATAAACATAATTTTGCGATTAAAAAAACCAAAACATTACCTTTTGATCCCTTTTATGTATCGTTATTAAGCGAAAAATACCAAAAAGGAAATTCTTTTAGAGCATTTTGTATTGGGTTATTATCCATGTTGTGGGGATTTGTAAATATTAAAAAAAGCAGTAGTATAATTTATATTATAAAGAAAAAGTAAAAATTGTTAATAAAAATCAAATTTTTACTTGCATTACTTAACTGTAAAAACTATTTTTGGAAACAATTAAATTCAAACGCAAATTCATACACCATGCAAAATAAATTAATCCTATTTATTGTAGCAATATTGTTTTTATCTTGTAGAAAAGATAATTACGATAATATAACT
>JBEEPA010000356.1:0-13802 GCA_041191385.1 Bacteroidota bacterium
TGTAGAGAAGTTAACGGTATAATAAATACAATTGCATTACAATCTGATGAAAAAATAATTGTTGCAGGTAATTTCACTTCTTATAACGGCAAAGATTTAAATAGAATTTTAAGATTAAATCCTGATGGAACAATTGATGAAAGTTTTAATATTGGTTCTGGATTCGACGGAAATGTATACGAAATAGCCATACAATCAGATGGAAAAATTGTAGGTGTAGGAAGTTTTGAAAATTATAATGGAAATACATTATCCGGAGTCGTTCGTATTAACTCTGATGGATCAATTGACGATACCTTTCAAACAGGAGTTGGTTGGAAAGTAGTCTATTGCCTAGCGATTCAATCAGATGGTAAAATTATGATTGGAGGTCTGTTTTCAAATTTTAATAACTCAGGTGCTAGAAATATAATAAGATTAAACAATGATGGAAGTATTGATAACACATTTAATAAAGAGACTGGGTGGACAATGGGAACTGGTAATGAAGTTAGAGATATTTTGATTTTAAATGACAATAAAATTCTTATAGCTGGTGATTTTTCCAGGTATAATAACATCTATAAAAATCGTATTGCTCGTTTAAATAGTGATGGAACATTAGACAATTCTTTTGATGCTAGTAAAGTTTTAAAAGGTAGTTTATCAACTATTAGAACATTAATCGCCTTAGATGATGGTAAATATATGATAGGAGGATATTTTGATAATGGTAATAATAGACGTTATTTTATGCGACTTAACAACAATGGATCATTAGATTCAACCTTTTCAAAACCTTTTGAACATCCTGGTCCTCAAGTATATTGTTCACATTTATGTTCCAATGGGAAAATTTTAATTGGCGGTGTGTTTTCTAATTTTGGATCAAGATATTATTGTAAAGGAATTGTAAGAATTAATTCCGACGGAAGTTTTGATAACTCATTTAACAAAAATACGGGACTAAACGGCATTGTACATAGTATCAAAGTTATTGATAACAATAAGAAGATTGTTGTAGGAGGATTTAATAGTTTAAATGACTCTATGAGTTATTCTATTTTGAAAATGAATGAGGATGGGACAATGGATAGCACATTTAAAGGAAGAAATATTTTTTTTAAACCTTATTTGGACCTTGATCAAATTGGAATAGTAACTATTCAAAATGATAAAAAAATACTTGTAGGAGGAAGTTTTTCTAATATTAATTCTAAAACCGTCAATAATTCTTGTGTTACACGGTTAAATAGTGATGGGTCAATAGATAGCACTTTTAAAACATCATTTCATTCATCTGTAGGTATTGGTGCCATAGTTCAACAATCTGATGGTAAAATATGGGTAGGAGGAAGTTTTAGGAACTATGGAGATTTTTATCCAGATAACATAGTTAAGTTAAATATTGATGGAACAAAAGATACTTCGTTTAAACAAGGAACAGGATTTAATTCTGGGATATTGGATATTGCTATTCAAACAGATAATAAAATATTATTTGGCGGTCATTTCACAAATTATGATGGAAAACAATTGAATAGACTTTGTAGATTAAATCAAGACGGAACAATTGATAATACTTTTAATATAGGATCTGGTTTTAATCTACCGATAAATGTAATTAAAATTCAACCTGATGGAAAGATAATTGTAGCAGGAAATTTTACATCCTTCAATAACGTTAAAGTCAATAGAATTATTCGTCTTAATCCCGATGGTTCTATTGATTCGTTATTTAATTCTGGGAAAGGTGCAGATAAGGAAATTAGTGATGTTAAAATTCAATATGATGGTAAAATATTAATTGGAGGATCGTTTAACTCGTATAACGATTATTTTAAAAGTTATTTGTGTAGACTAAATAAGGATGGTTCTATAGATTCAACTTTTGATTTAGGTTCAGGTGTAGATGGAAGAATAACCACAATTGAGTTAGAAAATAATGGGAACATTTTAATTGGTGGAGATTTTACATCAATTAATAATATAGGGAGAAATTTTATAGCACGCCTAATGGGTGATTCATATGGAGAAAATTGTGTTTTTAAAACCTCTTTTGAAAATATAAAAGATTTCGATTGCCAAACATCAGTTGGAACAGCTACTGCTAAAGCATATCATGGAAAAGAACCTTTTACTTATAATTGGTTAAATGCGTCTTCATTTAATAATTCTATTGCTACTTTTAATCAATCTGGAATTTATACTTGTTCGGTAACGGATGCAAATGGTTGTTCGGATACAGCTTCATTATGGATTGCAGGCTCTAAATATCCGGAAGGATTTGATTTAAACTCATCTTTAGTTAATAGCAATCCGTTTAGAACAGGTTTTGATGTAAAACTTACAATAAACGCCATTAATTTAGGTTGTGTAAATCAAACAGGTCAAATAAAATTAGTATTGGATTCTTTGGTAAGTTATCAAAGTGCTACGCCGAGTCCATATTTTATTTCGGGTGATACTTTGGTTTGGAATTTCAGCAATTTATATTATTTGTCGTCGCCGTTTACTTTAAAAGTGAATTTAAAAACTAATGTTACTGCTGCTATTGGCGATACCGTTCATTTGCAAACGATTATTACTCCCATTGAAGGTGACGCCGATGCAAGCAACAACATTCGTGATTATCATTTCCCGGTAATCAACGGTTACGACCCGAATGATATTTCTGTTAATCCTCAAGGTATATGTCCAGAAGGCTACATTAAAAACGACGAAACTTTAACCTACACTGTTCGATTCCAAAATACTGGAAATGCCGAAGCTGTAAATATTGCTGTGGTAGATTCCTTAAATAGTAATTTGGATATAAATACTTTACGCGTGATTTCAGCAAGTGACACCATGTACACTTTATTTGAACCAGGCAATGTGGTAAAGTTTATGTTTGATAGTATTATGTTAAAAGATAGCTTAAATTTTGAGCCAGAAAGTCACGGATATGTTGTATTTGAAATTAAACCTAAAAGAGGGTTAACTGATGGTACAATAATTAAAAATAAAGTAGGTATTTACTTTGATTTTAATCCTGCGGTGGTAACAAATACAGTATTGAACACCACTTATTCAAATTCAAATCAATTAACTTGTACTCCAACATCGACTGAGAAAATTAACTCCTCAAAATTGCAACTCTATCCCAATCCAAGCGAAGGAATATTTAATCTAGTTTCGACATCGATCCCACAAAATATTTCTGTTTATGACCAAACTGGAAAATTGTTATTCAGATTAGTTCCGAGTCAAGTGCATAACACATTGGATTTAAGTAAAAATGTTAATGGAATATACATTATACAGGTTGAGTCTATAAATGGTACAGAAGTAATTAAAGCTATAATAAACAAATAAAAGAGATAATATACGAATTGATTTAGGGGAATTTATCAGATTACAGGATTTCTAAATTCTCAACCAAATTATTCGAAATTTTTTCAGTCTATTATAATAAAAAGAGAGTTTGAATTTTCAAACTCTCTTTTTTTTGTACCTAATTTCCCCTGTACATTTTTCATCTCGTTTTTATCTAAACCTTCTACATCGCCCATTTTTCGTTCAACAACCTTGTAAATTGAAAGTTTTACTTGCAATTAACAAGGTTTTTGCTTAATTTTACATCAAATTTTGCGTCCATGATTACACGAAACTTACAAAGCGAATTAAAGTTAGCTTTACAAAATATGCCCGTTGTAGCTTTATTAGGTCCAAGGCAAGTTGGTAAAACTACCTTAGCAACAGGCGTTGTAGATTTTTTTGCTAAACCCAGTTTGTATTTAGATTTAGAATCCGATACAGATTACAATAAATTGCAAGATGCAGAAGCATTTTTTAAACGCTACGATAATACCTTAATTATTATTGATGAGGTACAACGTAAACCAGATTTATTTAGGATTTTAAGAGGAATAGTAGATCAGCGCAAACGAAATGGCGAACGCGCCGGACATTTTTTGTTGTTAGGCTCGGCGTCCAAAGATTTGTTACAGCATTCATCCGAAACTTTAGCGGGCAGAATAAGATATTTAGAATTAACTCCCTTTACGGCTAACGAGTTGATACCAAATAAGCATTTTTACAACATGGAAAAGTTGTGGATACAAGGCGGGTTTCCGGATAGTTATTTAGCAGAAACCGAAAATGAAAGTTGGAAATGGCGAAACGATTTTATTGGTACGTATATGGAACGCGATTTACCTTTAATGGGTGTAAAAGTTTCGCCAATACATTTAAGGCGATTTTGGAAAATGTTGGCTCACTATAATGGCAATCAAATTAATTTAAGTGAGGTGGGTAGGAGCTTGGAATTAAGTCATACTACAATTAAAAGTCATTTGGATATTCTAACAGATTTTTATATGGTTCGTCAAGTTCCACCATGGAGTGGGAATGTAAAAAAACGATTGGTTAAATCGCCCAAAATTTATATTAGAGATACAGGAATTTTACACAGTTTATTAAATATATCTTCGTTATACACCTTAATGTCTAATCCTGCTTTAGGCGCTAGTTGGGAGGCGTTTGTAATAGAAAATATTTTAAATTGTTT
Organism: Bacteroidota bacterium; assembly: GCA_041191385.1. GTDB lineage: Bacteria > Bacteroidota > Bacteroidia > Flavobacteriales_C > JBEEPA01. The sequence continues at coordinate 4,532 of JBEEPA010000356.1, forward strand.
GGATATAAGATGGCAATATTCGTATTACAGAACCGCTACGCAAATAGAAATTGACTTAGTTATAGAAACTCCAGATGGAGAAGTTTGGGCGATTGAAATTAAACGAAACTCGGCACCTAAAGTAAGTAGGGGTTATATCGAAGCTTGTAAGGATGTAAAAGCAACTCATAAATGGATTATAAATTCTTTGGAGGATAGGTACCCTTTAAGTAATGGAGTTGAAGTGATTGGATTTACTGGTTTTATACAGCTGATTTTTGATAAAAACAAGTTATTATTATTGTAAACCTAAAAAATAGATAAAATAAAAAAGGCGCGAAATTTTCGCGCCTTTTTTATTTTAAATGTATTAGTTATAAAGTTTCCAATTTATTTAAAACCAAACCAGCAGCCCCAATTAAACCTGTATCTGCATTTTTACCAGCAGGTAATAATTGCATATCTTGAATATAGTAAGGAGTTAACAAGCTCGTTGCTTTTTTGATGGCAGCATCATAAAACAATTCGAAAGAATTTCCAACACCACCACCAATAATTACCTGCGACACATCATATAAATGAATAATGCTTACCATAGCTTCGCCAATTAACTCGCCCACAAAATTAAAAACCGACAATGCAAATTTATCTCCAGCCTTTGCTGCGTTATACACTTTTTCAACTGTAATTTCTTCTTCGTTTTTTAAACTAGAGTTTGCGTTTTCGGGTTTATTTAACTCTTGTAAAACATAACCTACTAAGTTTCTTTGTCCAATGTAATCCTCAATATTTTTATCTCTATCTGGCCCAACAGGGATTTTACCAATTTCACCTGCATTACCCTTAGCACCAATAAACAATTTACGATGAATAATTACTCCACCACCAACACCAGTTCCTAAAGTCATTAAAGTAAAGTTATCTAAATTATGACCACCAAAATACAATTCGCCTAAAGCAGCACAATTGGCATCATTCTCTAAGCTAATTACTAAATTTGGGAAAGCATCCTTTAAAGGTTGATAAATATTTGTACCATTTAATGTTGGTAAGTTAGCAGCTTCCATTAAAACATGGCGATTTAAGGATAGCATACCTGGCATACCAATACCTATTCCTTCAACAGTATATTTTTCTTGAATTTTTTTGCTTACATCAATCAACAACTTAATAAAATCGGCACTTTTTTTTGTGTTTTCTAGCGTGTCGTAACGTTCTGTAAAAACAATTTCACCCTCACGAGTTACTACACCAAACTTAATAGTTGTACCGCCTACATCAATACCTAAATACATAACTTTTGATTTTAAAAATTTTCGTGGTACAAAAAAAACATATTTTATTTAAAATCAAACAAAAAAGATTTTTTTTTATGAACAATGGAATTTATTTTATTGTGAACAACCTTAGCGTAATTGAAATTAAACTCTATTTAAACGATAAAAGTTGTTTATTTTTTTGTTAAACCCATTTATTCGATTAAATTTATTATCTCGAAAATAAAAACTTAATATATGAAGAAATTATTGATTAGTACAGGTGGTGGTGATTGTCCGGGTTTAAATGCTGTAATACGTGGTATTTGTAAAAGTGCATTTAAAAACGGTAATTGGGAAGTTTATGGCAGTATGGAAGCATTTAACGGAGTACTAAACGAGCCACAAGAAATTATAAAACTTACTCCAGAAGTAGTGGCTGGCATTCATGTAAAAGGTGGTACTATAATTAAAACAACTAATAAGGGTAATCCTTTGGAATTTCCTATTAAAAATTCCGAAGGTAAAACCGAGTTACAAGATAAAAGTGCGGTTTTAATCCAGAAATTAAATGATTTGGGTTTTGATGCATTAATTAGTATTGGGGGTGATGGGTCTCAAAAAATATCCTACGCTTTACATTTAAAAGGTTTACCAATTGTTGGTGTGCCTAAAACTATCGATAATGATTTATCGGCTACGGATGTAACTTTTGGTTTTCAAACTGCTGTGCAAGTAGCTACGGATAGTTTTGATAGATTGGTAACTACTGCCGAAAGTCATCATAGAGTAATGATTATGGAAGTAATGGGACGCGATGCAGGTTGGATTGCTTTAAATACTGCCATTGCTGGTGGTGCAGAGGTGTGTTTAATTCCCGAAATTCCTTACGATGTAAATAAAGTGGTGGAGAAAATTAATTCCAGATACCGCAACGGTAAAGGTTTTGTGAATATTGTAATTGCCGAAGGTGCTGTAGCTAAAGATGGAACTATTACTGCTAAAGAGGGAGATGTTGGTTCGCACCATCCGCGTTTAGGTGGAGTTGCTTTTACGTTAAGCGAACAATTAAAAAATGCAGGTTGTAAAGCGGATATTCGTGAAACGGTTCTCGGACATATCCAACGTGGCGGAACGCCTGTTGCTTACGATAGATATTTAGCTACTTTGTTTGGTATAAAAGCTTTTGAATTAGTGGAAAATGGCGAATTTGGCAAAATGGTTTCGTTTAAAAACAACGATTTTGTTGCGGTGGATTTAAAAGATGCTACAGCAGAGTATAAAGCGGTGGATGTGAATGGATTTGCTGTTAAAGCTGCTAAAGCTATTGATGTTTGTTTTGGAGATTAATATTAAAATATGGAAATTGTATTGCTAATTTTATTAATTGTTTGTACAATTTTATTGCTTTTTATAAGCTTTAAAATTTCCCAAAATAAAGTGGATAACTCTACGGAAGTTATCCAAAATCAAATTCATCAAAACAGGTTAGAGTTGAGTCAGGCTTTAAAAGATAACCGCATGGAATTATCCGACGCTTTAGCTAAATTAAATCAAACTTCAATTGATAAATTAGCGCAAATACAGGGGAATTTGTTGGAGATTTCGAAGGAAAACCGACAAGAATTAAAAGATTCCTTACAACAATTTGGCGATACATTTTCAAAAAACATTCAGGAATTTAATACCTTCCAAAAGGAGAAATTTGAAACCATGGCGCAAAAACAAGATGAGTTGGTAAAATCTACCGAGCTTAAATTGGAAAAAATGCGCGAAACGGTGGATGAAAAATTACACAAAACTTTAGAGGAACGCCTAGGGCAATCGTTTAAGTTGGTGAGCGACAGATTAGAAGCTGTGCAAAAAGGATTGGGCGAAATGCAAGTTTTAGCCAATGGGGTAGGGGATTTAAAAAAGGTATTAACCAATGTAAAAACACGTGGTGTTTTAGGCGAAATACAATTGGGAAATATTTTAGAACAAATTTTAGCACCTGAGCAATACGAAAGTAATGTAAAAACTAAAAAGAGCTCCAATGATCATGTAGAATTTGCGATAAAGTTACCCGGAAAAGACGATGGAAATCCTGTGTTTTTACCTATTGATGCAAAGTTTCCTCAGGAAGATTATTTGCGTTTACAAGCCGCATTTGATATTGGTGATATTGCAGGTATGGAGCAAGCAAATAAAGCATTGGTTGCCTCTGTTAAAAAATTCGCAAAAGATATTAAGGATAAATATATCGATCCACCTTTTACAACCGATTTCGGGATTTTATTTTTACCAATCGAGGGATTATTTGCCGAAATTGTTCGCCAGCCAGAACTAGTAGCCTATTTACAACGCGAACTTAAAATTATAGTAACAGGTCCAACAACACTAGCTGCAATGTTAAACAGCTTACAAATGGGCTTTAAAACCTTAGCAATACAAAAACGAAGCAGCGAAGTGTGGCAAGTTTTGGGTGCTGTAAAAACAGAGTTTAATAAATTTAGTTCGGTGCTCGAAAAAACGCAGAAAAAATTAACCGAAGCCAATTCCGAGCTGGATTTGTTAGTAGGAACGCGTTCCCGAATGTTGTTATCTAAACTTAAAAATGTTGAGGAATTACCAATTGATCAAAGTACAAATTTTTTAAACGAAAGCACGGATATTGAGGAGGTTTAATTCCCTAAAAAATCATCGATATTTCTTCTGTTTTTTTTGGTAGGGCGTCCGGTTGGATTGGCTTGTCGGTTAATTTTGTTTTGCAACTGGATAAACTCTAAAAATTTCATATCATCCTCGCTGGTAATTTCTTGCATAAAATCTTCTACTAATTTTGGCCCAATACGCGTTTTAGGAAAATCTTTTATTTGATATGTTCGCCAAACTGGGATATGACGGATAGATATTTGAATAGGAGGAACCACTGTTTTAGATGATTTTTGTACTACCTCGTTGTTAACTTTTACAGCTCCTTTATCGATTAATTCTTGCGCTAACGTTCGGGTTTTAGCTAAACGTAACATCCATACTAATTTATCGATGCGCGTGCTCATGCTAGGCGAATAATTTTGCCTCTACCAATTCGCAAATGATATGGCCGATTAAAATATGCGATTCCTGAATACGCGGCGTAACCGATGAAGGAACTTGTATGGCAATATCACAATAGGCATTCATCTTTCCATCTTTTTCGCCCATCCAGCCAATGGTAAACATGCCTAATTCTTTAGCTTTTTTTAAAGCATTTACTACGTTTACCGAGTTCCCTGAAGTAGAAATTCCTACTAAAACATCTCCTTCGCGCCCCATAGCTTCTACCATACGGGAATAGATTTCCTCAAAAGAATAATCGTTGGCAACCGCAGTTAAATAAGAAGTGTTTACATGTAGTGCCTCGGCAAATAAAGGTGCACGGTCCTTATAAAATCTTCCGCTAAATTCGGCAGCAATATGTTGAGCATCCGCAGCACTACCGCCATTTCCACAAAATAAAACTTTGCCTTTTTTTGTAAAACAATTTACCATTACATCCACAATGTCTTCAATAGCTTTTAACTGATGGTGACTTTGTAGCAAGTTATGTTTAACCTGTATAGATTCCTGAATGATTTTGGCAATATTGTTTTCCATATTTTAGCTTAATTAAACACTACTAAATGGTAATTTTTTTTACCCTTTTGCACCAAAATATATTTATCCTTAATCAATTTAGATGCATCAATTAAAGTATCTAAACCCACTTTATTTTTATTAATTGCAACTGCATTGGCTTGTAAATTTCTTTTTACCTCCGCTTTGCTTGGATAAACCTGATTATCAGCTAAAAACTCCACAATATCCATAGAAGGATTAATTTTATCCTTGCTCATTTGCGATTGTGGTACACCTTCAAAAACTGCTAAAAAATCGTTTTCGGATAATTTATGCAAAGCTTCCTCGGTGGATTTTCCAAACAAAATTTCCGAAGCTTCCTTAGCTGCTTGCAAAGCTTCTTCGCTATGTACCATTACAGTAATATCCTCTGCTAAAGCACTTTGTAGCAAACGTAAATGAGGTGCTTCTTTGTGTTTTTCGATAATCTCGGAGATTTCCTGCGTAGGTTTAATCGTGAAAATTTTAATATATTTTTCTGCATCCTCATCCGATACATTTAACCAAAATTGGTAAAATTTATACGGAGAAGTTTTTTCGGGATCCAACCAAATATTTCCACCCTCGGATTTCCCAAATTTAGTTCCGTCTGCTTTGGTAATTAGCGGAGTTGTTAAGGCATACGCATCGCCACCACCTTTTCTTCTAATCAATTCGGTACCTGTTACAATGTTTCCCCATTGATCCGAGCCACCCATTTGTAACTTACAATTGTATTTTTTATTTAAATGATAAAAATCCCAACCTTGTAATAACTGGTAAGTAAATTCGGTAAAGGAAATACCTGTTTCCAAACGTTTTTTAACCGAGTCCTTACTCATCATGTAATTTACAGTAATGTGTTTCCCCGCATCACGCACAAAATCAATAAACGAATAGTTTTTAAACCAATCGTAATTGTTTAAAATTAAGGCAGCGTTTTCGCCTTCAAATTTTAAAAACTTTTGTAACTGCTTTTTAATTCCTTGGATATTTTGCTCGATAGTTTCTTCATCTAACAAAACTCTTTCTGCCGATTTAAACGATGGATCGCCAATCATACCCGTAGCTCCACCTACTAAAGCAATAGGTTTATGTCCGGCTAATTGTAAATGTTTTAACATCATTACAGATACCAAGTGCCCCACATGTAAGGAATCTGCAGTGGGATCAATCCCTACATAAGCAGTAGTAACTTCTTTCAATAACTGTTCTGCAGTGCCAGGCATCATATCATGAATCATCCCTCGCCACTGTAAATCTTGAACTAAATTGGATTCAATCATTTCTTAAATTAACTTTTCGTATTCTTCAGCACTTAATAAATTGTCCCATTCTGCAGTGTTACTTACTTTAACTTTAATCATCCAACCTTTTCCATAAGGATCTTCGTTTACCAATTCGGGGTTTGATTCTAAATCTGCATTTAACTCGATAATTTCACCCGACATAGGTAAAAATAAATCCGAAACTGTTTTTACTGCCTCTACAGTACCAAAAACTTCATCTTGCTCTATTGTTTCGCCTACGGTTTCAATTTCAACAAAAACAATATCACCCAATTCGTTTTGTGCAAAATGTGTGATACCAACTGTTGCGATATCTCCTTGTAAACTAACCCATTCGTGATCTTTTGTGTACTTTAAATTTGTTGGATTCATGATTGTATTTTTATGTTATAATAATTTTTTGATTAAATGATTGAAAGCTGAACTAACTTAGTTTTAAATTATGTCCCATTTTATCTTTTTTGGTTTTTAAATAAAACTCGTTGTGTTCGTTGGATTGAATTTCAAGCGCAACATTATCTACTATTTCCAAACCATATCCAATTAATCCCGCACGTTTTTTAGGATTGTTGGATAATAATCGGATTTTAGAAACACCTAAATCTCGTAAAATTTGAGCTCCAACACCGTAATCTCTATGGTCCATTTCAAAACCCAATTCGATATTAGCTTCTACCGTATCTAAACCTTTTTCTTGTAATTCGTAGGCTTTTAATTTGTTTAACAAACCAATTCCACGCCCTTCCTGATTCATATAAACCACCACGCCTTTTCCTTCTTTTTCAATCATCTCCATAGCTTTTTGTAGTTGTGGACCACAATCGCAACGGCACGAGCCAAAAACATCTCCCGTTAAACAGCTAGAGTGTACACGAACCAAAACAGGCTCATCTTTTTCCCAAGTGCCTTTTATCAAAGCAACATGTTCCTCGCCGGTATTAACTTGTTTGTATGCCACTAAATCAAAATTACCTTTATCGGTAGGCATTTTAACCTTCGCTTTTCTTTCTATTAAAGATTCTTTTTCTAAACGGTAAGCAATTAAATCTTTTATCGAAATAATTTTTAAATCAAATTTTTCAGCAATCACAAACAATTCTGGTAAACGCGCCATGGTTCCATCTTCATTCATAATTTCAACTAAAACACCAGCAGGTTCAAAACCCGCTAATCTTGCTAAATCAATAGTAGCTTCTGTATGTCCGGTGCGGCGTAAAACACCACCTTTTTTGGCACGCAAAGGGAAAATATGTCCGGGTTTACCAAAATCCTCAGGTTTTGTATCTGGATTTATTAAGGCTTGTACAGTTTTAGCCCTATCTGATGCCGAAATACCAGTGGTACAACCATGTCCTTTTAAATCTATACTAACCGTAAAAGGCGTTTCGTGTAAAACGGTATTGTTTTTAACCATCAAATCCAAGCCCAACTCATCACATCTATCCTCAATTAAAGGAGCGCAAATTAAACCTCTACCGTGTGTGGCCATGAAGTTGATAATTTCGGGCGTTACATTACGTGCAGCAGTTAAAAAATCACCTTCATTTTCACGGTCCTCATCATCCACCACAATAATTAATTTTCCGGCTTTTATATCCTCAATAGCTTCGGGGATAGAGTTTAATGTTTTTTGCATAAAAATAATATTTGCCTTAGGCTATTTTTTAAAAAAGCAAAAGTAATTATAAATTACACAAAAAACATGGATTTTGGGCTAATATCTTTAATCAATAATTCAAAAAAAATATAAATATATATGCACTAACTAAATTAGCTAATATAATTTGTGAAAATTGATAAAGAATTAAATCGGATTAGGATTCTAATTAGATTTTGCATATTTTTTTAAAAAGAAAATGCCATATTCATTATTCCATACCAATCAACTTTTGTAGGGTCATTAAAACTATTTCTAAAAACAGCCTCTTTGTTAACACCGTATCTACCTTCCAATCTTATGGTTAATTGTGGCATTGGTAAATATTCCAAAGTTAAAGTTCCACTATTGGATTGCCAACCACTAGGTTTTCCTGTATAAAGCTCGGGAATTATATTTGCTTTATCATTTACGTGATCCCAACGTGCTGCAACACCAAATTTTTGATTAATGGCATATCTAACAGAAAAAGCCGGCGCAAATACTTTATTCCACCCAGCTGTTTCAGCCGTAGGAGGTTTTCTTTCGATAATAAAGTCGATAACAGGCAAAATAATTATTTTTTTATTTAACCATATTCTGTAATAAATATTTTGATAGTGTCTAAATAATCTGTAATCCACATTATAAGTTTGTTCGTTACCAAAAAACATTAACCAATCTCCAACAATTTTACCTGGATTATTAATGTGCCAACCTAAAGCTAGAGGTTTTGTTCCATTACTTTCTCTCATAACTTGCCATCCATTTAAAACCATGGCGGAGAAATTATTGTATTTATTGTGCTTATAATATAATCTAACACCTGCTTCGTAATCTGGAGAAAAGTCGGCTATGTAAGCTCTTGTAGCATGAAGATTTTCTTTACTTAAAACAAGTTCGGCGCCAAAATATGAAGGAAATATACCTGCTTCAATTGCCCATTTTTTATTAAAATGATAGTAAATGGATAATTCTCTTATAAATTTTGTTGATGGAGTTTCTTCGGCATATAATGCATCAACAGTATGCCCAGTGTGATAAGCCATTCTTAGTCTATACTTATTATCTACTTCATATTGTGCTTGCACATAAGCGTAAGCTAATGAAAACTGATTAGCATATAATGGATAACTTGTATAATCTCTTCTACCAAATTGCGTTACTGTATCTCTTGAAATAGGGTCATATGCGGTATTTGTTTTTTGAGGACCAACTACATAACCAAAATCTGCATAAGCTTTAAAAGTAAGTTTGGGTTTACTGGTATCTTGGTTACCAAAAGTAAAATGTTCTTTATAAAATTTGCTTTCAAAAAAGCTTTTGTTGTTGTTTTTTGTGGTATCTATTTGAGCAAAAGTTACAATGCTAAATAGGAAAAATGTTGTTAAAATGTAAACTGGAAAATTGGTAAGTTTAGGATTACAATTACTTTTAAAAAGAGTATTGGTTTTCATACATTATTGGTGCGGTTTTTAAATTCGCATCAAAAG
>JBEEPA010000357.1:0-6036 GCA_041191385.1 Bacteroidota bacterium
TGGAAAATATCAAAGCGGATACAGATATGAGAAGTTCAATTTCTGGTGATGATGTTCCAACTAAAGAATAAAATGGCACGAGAAGAGTTTTTGAAAATTGCAAAGCAAGCACCTAATCCTAGCTATGTAATGGATGAAGTTGCGTTGGTTGAGAATATGAAAGTTTTACAATCTGTTGAAAAAAACAGTGGTGTAAATATTTTATGTGCTTTAAAAGGTTTTGCAATGTTGAGTATGTTTCCAATTATGCGCAATTATATATCTGGTGCAACAGCCAGTAGTTTAAACGAGGCAAAATTGTGTTTTGAGGAATTTGGAAAAAAAGCACATTGTTGTTTTGTTGTATATTTGGAAGAAGAATTTGAAGAAGTTTTAAAGATAGCTAGTCATATTACTTTTAATAGTTTGTCTCAGTACAATAAGCTTAAGAAATATATTGCCTTAAATCCAGAAATTAAATTTGCTATTCGTTTAAATCCCCAATTTTCCCAGGTAGGAGTTGAAAAATATAACCCATGTATGCCGGGTTCTAGATTTGGTGTTACTCCAGATTTATTTCCAGAGGTACTACCCGAAGGAATCACAGGAATTCATGTACATGCTTTATGTGAGAGTTCATCGGAGGAATTGGCAAATTTAGTAGATTTTATGGATGAAAAATTCGGACATCTTTTTCATCAATGTGAATGGGTAAATTTAGGCGGAGGGCATCATATTACTAAAGAAGGATATGATACTGAATTATTAGAACAAACACTGGCTAATTTTAAACAAAATTACAATTTAAAAGAATTGATGATTGAACCAGGTGAAGCAATGGGTTGGAGAACTGGGGTTTTGTTATCAAGAATTGAAGATGTAGTATATTCTGGCAATCAAAAAATATATATGTTAAATGTTTCTTTTTCTGCTCATATGCCAGATTGTTTAGAAATGCCATATCAGCCAGCTGTAGTTGGTGAAGATGATAAAAATCCTGAAGTTGTTTTAGGTGGAAATACCTGTATGAGTGGTGATTTTTTAGATGGTTTTAAGTTACCCAATAATTTAAAAGAAGGGGATGATGTAATCTTTGAAGATATGATGCATTATACTTTTGTAAAAACTACTACATTTAATGGAGTTCCTCAGCCTGGTTTAGCTTCTGTAACATTAAAGGGTGAACTTAAAATAATAAAAGAATTTTCTTATGAAGATTTTAAAAATAGATTGTCGTAATTGATTATAAATAGTGAATATATGAGAAAATTAGTTTCAATTTTATTGGTTTTAGGTTTAGCTTTTACAGTGGTTTCGTGTAAATCTAAAAACAAATGTAACGAGTGTCCACGATTTTCGAGTAAATAAATGGAGAAAACCTTGGTATATGCTTGGATGAAAAGCATTGTACAGCAGGAAAATAAATTATACTTATCAATAAAATATCCCCGTAATACTCGTTATGGGGATTATACTTTTTGGAAAAAGGATGGTGTATCTAAAATAACTGTAAATAATAATTTAACTGTTTTTTTTACTTGGTTAGTTTTTTTGCATGAGTACGCTCATTATTTAACCAAAATGCAAAACTTAAATAAAAAGGTGATGCCGCATGGTATAGAGTGGAAAAACAATTATAGGAAATTATTAGAGAACGAAATTTTACAAAAAAAGGATTTGTACACTCCCGAAGAAATTAACTATTTAAAACAAACTTGGAGAAGCCCAACTATTAAATTTCAACATCACTTAATGGTGGGTGAGGAACCCAAACAAGTTTTGCGTTTAAAAGATATTGAAATAGGTAAATCTTTTGTTTTTCAGAAATATGGAGAGTTTGTAAAGGTTAAAAAGTTACGTGTTAAATATTTGTGTAAATCTTTACAAAATAATAAAGAGTACTTAATCCATCAGGATGCGGTGATAGAATTAAAATAAGCAATTTTATGGAGTGGATTTCGTGTAAAAATAGTTTGCCTCAAAACCAACAAAGAGTTTTGGCATTTGTGCCAAATAACTATGTACCTATACCTGGTGGAGGAGGAGAAGTGGAGTTACGTGCGGTTAAAATTTTAGTTTTTGAAGAAAATTTTTATGGTGAACATAAGCTTAAACATAAGAACAATGAAGGTTTTCATTTCTGGACAGGAGAGGGCTTATCTAATCATTTTTTTCAGGAAGTTAGCCATTGGATGCCCTTACCTAATCAGCCAAAGTAAAAATGTTTAATACTTTTTTAAACTAAGTTGTTATATTTCCTCTTAATTTCCTAATTTTGCGCTTTTACAATTAGTATTATGATTTAAGTGGAGTTCCATGGGTAAAAAAAGATTTTTTGTTTTTGATTTTGACAGTACTTTAACTCAAGTGGAAGCCTTGGATGTTTTAGCTGAGATTTCCTTAGCGAATAAACCTGCAGAGGAAAGAAGTAAAATTGTAAAACAAATTCAAGAAATAACAGATTTAGGTATTGATGGTGAAATATCTTTTACGGATTCATTAAGAAGACGAATAGATTTATTAAAAGCACATAAAAACGATTTGGAGGCTTTAATTACTTTGTTAAAAGGTAAAATTTCTAAATCAATTGAAAGAAATAAAGAATTTTTTATTGATCATGCCAATCAAATTTATGTTATTTCTGCTGGTTTCAAGGAATTTATTATTCCAATAGTTGCCGATTATAATATTGCTCCCGAAAGAGTATATGCCAATACTTTTGAATTTGATGCACAAGGAAATATTATTGGTTTTGATACAAATAATTATTTATCTCAACACAATGGAAAAATTGCTTGTTTAAAAGCAATGAATTTACCAGGAGAAATTCATGTTATTGGCGATGGTTACAGTGATTTTGTTATGCGTGAAGCAGGAATTGCTCATAAATTTTTTGCGTATACAGAGAATGTTGCACGTGAAAAAGTTTTACCAGTTGCAGATTATATTACACCTAGTTTAGAGGAGTTTTTATACGTTAATAATTTACCAATGAAAATATCTTATCCTAAAAACCGAATTAAGGTTTTGTTATTAGAAAGTATTCATCCCGATGCTTTAGCATTTTTAAAAAATGAGGGTTATACTGTAGAATTGTTAGATAGAAGTTTAGGCGAAACAGAATTATGCGAAGCCATCAAAGATGTTCATATTTTAGGAATTCGTTCCAAAACTAATGTTACAGCTAAAGTTTTACAATCGGCTAATAAATTATTAGCAGTAGGTGCTTTTTGTATAGGTACTAAACAAATTGATTTAGAGGCATGTAAAAAACAGGGTGTAGCCGTATTCAACGCACCTTATAGTAATACGCGCTCGGTGGTAGAGTTAGCCATTGGCGAAATTATTGTATTAATGCGTAGAACTTTTGTGCGTAGTAACGAATTACACCAAGGTATTTGGAAAAAAACAGCCGAAGGTGCTCGTGAGTTGAGAGGAAAAACTTTAGGTATTTTAGGTTATGGTAATATAGGTTCTCAGTTAAGTGTTTTAGCAGAGGCTTTAGGTATGAAGGTAGTTTTTTACGATGTATTAGAAAAACTAGCTTTGGGTAATGCACAGAAATTAAATTCGATGTATGAAGTATTATCAACTGCTGATGTTGTTTCATTACATGTAGATGATAGCAACGAAAATCATGGTTTAATAGGTGAAAAAGAATTAAATGCAATGAAAGATGGTGCTATTTTAATTAATTTATCTCGTGGTAAAGTAGTTGAAATTCCTGCATTGGTTAATGCAATTAAATCTGGGAAATTATCTGGTGCAGCTGTGGATGTTTATCCTAAAGAACCTAAATCAAATAATGAACCTTTCGAATCGGAATTAAAAGGTTTACCTAATGTGATTTTAACTCCACACATTGGAGGAAGTACAATTGAAGCTCAGGTAGATATTGCCGATTTCGTTCCTAAAAGAATGATTGAATATATCAATACTGGTAATTCTTTCGATAGTGTAAATTTACCTGGAATTAGAGTAGCTCCTCAAAAAAATGCACATCGTTTTTTACATATACATCAAAATGTGGCTGGTGTAATGGCGCAGGTAAATAAAATATTGGCAGATTATGGAATTAATGTAGTTGGGCAAAATTTAAAAACCGATGAAAGCGTTGGTTATTTAATTACTGATATTGATACTAATTATAACGATGAAGTAATTGATGCTTTAAAAAATATACCACAAACAATAAAATTTAGATTATTATATTAAAAAATAAATTATGAGCGATAAAGATTTAAACAACGAAGAAGTTATCAATTCAAATGATACGCAACAATCAGTTGATACACTTGCGAAAACTGAAGAAGTTATATTAAAAAATAAAAAAAGAATTACTAATATTTTATTAGGTGTTGTAATTTTATTATCTGTTTTTATTTTTCTAAAAAAGCAAGTTTGGGAACCTAATGAGATTGAAGCAAAAAATTTAGCATTTGAAGCTCAAGCTTTATTTGAGAAGGATTCTTTTGAATTAGCTTTGCCTATTTTTGAGCAAATTGTTGAGGAATATGGAAGTACTGATGCAGGAAATGGTGCATTATTGTATTTAGGGATTATTCATTTAAATTTAGGCAATTTTGATGATGCTGTTACCAATTTAAAAAGTTTTTCTGCAAAAGGTGAAATTTTTCCTGCAATGCGTTTTGGTTTATTAGCAGATGCTTACAGCGAATTAAATGATATAGAAAATTCTGTTGATAATTATAAAAAAGCTGCTAAAGCTGCCGATTCTAAGGTGTTATCTGGTTTATATTTAAAAAAAGCAGGTATTTTATTGGAGCAAAATAACGACTTTGCAACAGCAGTTAGTATTTACGAAGAAATTTTAGATAAATACTTTTTTGAAGAAAATCAAGAACTTTCTCGTGAGCGCGATGAGGTGATTCAGTTGTTAAACCGTGCTAAAGTGAATATTTAAAATGGCTACAGAAAATAAAAAATTATCTCAAGTTGATTTGTCGCAATTTAAATTCATGTTAACAAAAAAAATAGCGATTATTCAATCGGAATGGAATGATGAAATTACCGGTGCATTAACTGAAGGTGCAAAAAATACTCTAGTTCAAGCTGGTGTAAAAGCAAATAATGTAAAAGTGTATAAGGTTCCAGGAAGTTTTGAATTACCTCTTGGAGCTAAATTAATTTTAGATAAGGAAGAAGATTTAGATGCAGTTATTTGTGTGGGTTGTATAATTAGAGGAGAAACTAGTCATTTTGATTTTGTAGCACAAGGAGTAACCTATGGTGTTCAAAAACTAAATTTACAATATGGTAAACCTGTAGTTTTTTGTGTGTTAACGGATAATACTATTGAGCAAAGTAGAGCTCGAAGCGGAGGTTCACATGGAAACAAAGGGGTTGAAGCTGCTGCAACAGCTTTAAAAATGATTCAATTGAAAGATAATTTAAAATAATTGTGTTTTTAAAAGAGCTTTCTTTAGTTGGATTTAAAAATTACGATTCCGTAGAAATTTCTTTTAACCCAAAACTAAATTGTTTTGTAGGTTTAAACGCTCAAGGTAAAACAAATATCTTGGATGCTATTTACTATTTGTCTTTTTGTAAATCATATTTTAATCCAGTAGACCGACAAAATATTGGATTAAAACATGACTTTTTTATATGTCAGGGTGAATTTTTCAAAAATAACGAGGAATATAAGGTATATTGTGCGGTTAAAAAAAATATTAAAAAGGTTTTTAGAATAAACAAAAAAGATTACGAAAAATTATCTGATCATATAGGGGAGTTTCCATTGGTTATTATAGCTCCTTATGATACCAATTTAATACTTGAAGGAAGTGATATCAGAAGAAAATTTTTGGATGGTATACGTGCACAGTACGATAAAAAATATCTACACACTTTAATACAATATAATAAGGTATTATTACAAAGAAATGCTTTGTTGAAATATTTTAGCAAGGAACGAACTTATAATCATGATCAATTGATGGTTTGGGATCAGCAATTAATTCCACTGGGTGAAGAGTTGTATAAAAAGCGTAAAGAATTGGTTTTGAATTTACAAGATGTTTTCCAAAAAAATTA